>JBCCZX010000060.1:0-16497 GCA_039186735.1 Verrucomicrobiota bacterium
GAATAACCCCCCTCCCCGCAGCCACCCTCGTCACAACGCGAGTTTCACCCCGTGGGGCGCAGCCCTTTACCGAGTCACACCTCAGCACCAGCCCCCCCAAAGATCTCCGTGTTCCCTCCGTGACCCCCGCGTCACCGTGGTTAAAAAAAACCGCGCCCATTTGCGTAATCTGCGGATAAAAGAACATCCCCACATCCATCCTCGACCTCCCCAATTGTATACAATAAAACCCCAAAACTCACACTCCATGAAACCCGTCACGCTCATCGCCCTCTTCCTCACCCTCCCCCTCCTAGCCAACCCCGATTGGCGCAACGAAGTCTTCTTCGAACACCACAAACTCCCCGCCCGTGCCACCTCCTACTCCTACAAAACCGAATCCGACGCCCTCGCCGCTGACCGCAACACCTCCCGCCTTCTCAATCTCAACGGCACCTGGAAATTCCACTACTGCCCCAAGGACACCGACCGCCCCACCGACTTCTTCGCCAAGGACTTCTCCGGCGAAGGCTTCGTCGACATCCCCGTCCCCTCCAACTGGGAACTCGAAGGCCACGGCCAACCCATCTACACCAACATCGTTTACCCCTTCACTCCCAAGGAATCCTTCGAGGAAAAATATGACTGGAAAGGTCCCCAGCCCCCCGTCCCGCCCTCCATCCCCCGCGATAACCCCGTAGGTTCCTACTTCCGCGATTTCGAAGTCCCCACCGACTGGGCCAACGACTCCATTATCCTCCACTTCGGCGGTGTCTCCTCCGCCTTCTACCTCTGGATCAACGGCCAAGAAGTCGGCTACTCCCAGGGCTCTCGCCTTCCTGCCGAATTCGACATCACCGACTACGTCTCGAGTGGCACCAACCGTCTCGCTATCCAAGTCTTCCGCTGGTCCGATGGCTCCTACCTCGAAGACCAGGATATGTGGCGCCTCTCCGGAATCCACCGCGAAGTCCTCCTCCTCGCCCAACCCAAAATCGCCCTCAACGACTTCTTCATCCGCACTAAATTCGACGACTCCCTCACCGACGCCACCCTCGAAATCCGCCCCAAGCTCTGGCTCCAGGACCACACCGCCAAAGACCTCGCCGACTGGCAAGTCACCGCCCAACTCTTCGACCCCGAAAACACCCCCGTCTTCGAACACCCTCTCTCCACCCCTGCCGCCGACATCTACAAGGAACGCTGGCCCGCCCGCGACCTCAACCCCTTCGCCCTTCTAAAAGGCGAAGTCAAAGCCCCCAAGAAATGGAACCACGAAACACCCCACCTCTACACCGTCGTCCTCTCCCTCAAAGACAACACCGGCCAACTCGTCGAAGCCCGCTCCCAAACCGTCGGCTTCCGCAAAGTCGAATTCAGTGAAAAGAACGAACTTCTCATCAACGGCACCCCCGTCAAACTGATGGGCGTCAACCGCCACGACCACCATCCCCTCCGCGGCAAGGCCCTCACTCGCGAGGACATGATTGCCGACGTCAAACTCCTCAAACAATTCAACTTCAACTCCGTCCGCACCGCCCACTACCCCAACGACCCCTACTTCCTCCAACTCTGCAACGAATACGGCCTCTACGTCATGGACGAAGCCAACATCGAAACCCACCACATCGGCTCCCTCATCCCCACCACTCCCTCTTGGACCGCCGCCCTTATGTCTCGCGTCATCCGCATGGTCGAGCGCGACAAAAACCAACCCTCCATCATCTCCTGGTCCCTCGGCAACGAATCCGGCACCGGCCCCGCCTTCGCCGCTGCTGCCAATTGGATTCGCCACTACGACCCCAGTAGATTCATCCACTACGAAGGTGCGCAGGGTGACATCTTCGACCCCGAATACCGCGAGGAACCCGGTGTCGGCTACACCTCCCAAAACTGGCCCACCATGGCCAACCCCGACGATGCTGACTACGTCGACTGCATCTCCCGCATGTATCCCGACCTCGTCCAACTCATCAACATGTCCGCAAACCCCAAACTCGAGCGCCCCATCATCATGTGCGAATACCTCCACGCCATGGGCAACTCCATCGGTGCCCTCGGCGACTGGTGGGACGAAATCAACGCCCGCCCCAACCTCATCGGCGGCTTCATCTGGGACATGATCGACCAGGGCCTCGAACAAACCCACCAACCCACCGGCCAAAAATACTTCGCCTACGGCGGCGACTTCGGCGACGAGCCCAACAGCGGCAACTTCTGCCTCAACGGCGTTTTCGCCTCCGACCGCACCCCCAACCCCCACGCCTTCGAATGCAAACACGTCTTCCAACCCGTCTTATTCGAAGCCACCGACACCCCCGGACAAATCAAAATCACCAATCGCCACAACTTCTCCGACCTCAGTTCCTACAGCCTCAAAATCTCCGCTCTCATTGACCAAAAAACCCGCGAACTCCCGTCCCCCGACTGGCTCGAAAAACTTCTCCGCCTCGCTCCCGGCGAAAGCACCACCGTATCCATCGCTTTGAACGACCTCCGCCCGGACCAGACAGGGCTAATCAATCTCTCTCTTCACGAAAAAAACAACCGCCTCTGGTGCAAGGCCGGTCACGAAGTCGCCTCCGCCCAAATCTCCTACCAAAGCCCAACCCCTTCTCTCCCGACCCCATCCGACGACGGTAATCTTGTGCTCCAAGAAAGCCCCGGACAATTCACCCTCACCGGCCAAACCTTCTCCGCCACCATCAACAAAAAAACCGGCCACCTCACCTCCTACCAAATGAACGGAGCCGAACAACTCCTCGCCCCCCTCCGTCCCAACCTCACCCGACCCAAAACCGACAACGACGCCCGTGCCGCCAACTCCCAGCGTATCACCAAAGCCACCTCCTTCTGGACGAACCAGCTTAAGAACCTGGAAACCACGTCCTCGACCGCCGAAGCCAAAAACAACAGTCAGGTCATCACGATTACGCGCAAGACACCCAAAGCCCAACTCACCCTCGCCTACACCATCCACCCCGACGCCTCCATCCACGTCTCCATGAAAGTCGAAACCACCGACGACATCCCCGGCTTCATCCGCATCGGCATGACCGCCGGCATCCCCATCGAATACTCATCCACCACCTACTACGGCCGCGGCCCCCACGAAAACTACCCCGACCGCAAACGCTCCGCCACCCTCGGCCTCTACTCCACAAAAACCAGCGACCTCTTCCACAGCTACGCCTTCCCCCAGGAAAACGGCAACCGCACCGGCACCCGCTGGCTCAAACTCACCGGCGAAAACAGCACCGGCCTCCAAATCACCGGCGACCCCCACTTCGGCTTCTCCATCTGGCCCTACTCAGCCGAGAACATCCAAACCGCCAAGCACCCCTTCGATCTCAAACCCCAAGGCTTCTACACCCTCAACCTCCACGCCACCCAAACCGGCCTCGGCGGCACTCTCTCCAACACCCTCGACCAATACCTCCTCGGCCCCGGCACCTACACCCTCAAATTCCGAATCTCCCCCACCCAATAACACCCAACAAAGCTCTTCTTAGCTCGGCCACCGAACCCAAGCCGATAGATCGGCTTCGACGAAGCCGCCACACACAATCCCGCCACAACCGAAGACTCCACCCGGACCGCGAGCAGCCCTAATCACCCGACAGAATCCCAGCACACTCAACCAAGCCATGTTCAAAAAACTCCTCCTCACAATTCTGGTCTCTGGATTCTGGATTCTGGACTCTGCGGCCCAAAACCGCCCCAACATCCTCCTCCTCTTCGCCGACGACGCCGGCTACGGCGACTTCGGCTTCCACGACAGCCACCACTTCCAAACCCCCCACCTCGACCAGCTCGCCGCCTCCGGCACCATCATGAGCCAGTTCTACGTCAGCGCCGCCACCTGCGGTCCCTCTCGCGCTGGACTCCTCACCGGCCTCTGCCAACAACGTTTCGGCTACGAAGAAAACAACGTCCCCGGGATGATGAGCCCCAGCAGCAAACTCCTGGGCGACGAAATGGGCCTCCCCACCCACCTCGAAACCATCGGCGACCACCTCCAGGCCCTCGACTACCAAACCGCCATCTTCGGCAAATGGCACCTCGGCATCGCCGACCGTTACCACCCCCTCAAACGCGGCTTCCACGAATTCTACGGCTTCCGGGGTGGCGCCCGCTCCTTCTACCCCCTCACCGAAAGACAAGCCGCCGACAAACCCGAAAATCGCCTCGAACGCAATTTCGCGAACTACGCCGAACACCAAGGCTACCTCACCAACACCCTCGCCGACGAAACCTGCGCCTTCATCGAACGCAGCCACCGAAAAGAACAACCCTTCTTCGCCTTCGTCTCCTTCAACGCCGTCCATTCCCCCATGCACATCGACCCCCACGACAAAGACACCTTCCCTCAACTCAAGGGCAAACGCCGCCAAGCCGCCCAAATGATGCTCTCCATGGACCGCGCCTGCGGACAAATCCTCAACAAACTCGACCAACTCCAAATCCGCAAAAACACCCTCGTCGTCTTCACCAACGACAACGGCGGCCCCACCGGTGCCAACGCCTCCAGCAACTACCCCTTCGCTGGCGTTAAAGCCACCCACCTCGAAGGCGGCATCCGCGTCCCCGCCCTCTTCTCTTGGCCCGGAAAAATCGCTCCCGGCTCCACCTCCAACCAAATCACTTGGACCCTCGACCTCCTCCCTACATTCCTCGCCGCCGCCGATGACAACCCCCACACCCTCGAACAAACCGACGGCCTGAACCTCCTCCCCCACCTCACCACCAACACACCCCTCGCTGAACGCTCCCTCTATTGGAAAGTCGAATCCCGTGCCGCCGTCCGTACCGGCGACTGGAAACTCATCCGCTTCCCTGACCGCCCCCCCATGCTCTTCAACCTCGCCAATGACCCCACCGAAGAAACCAATCTTGCCTCCCAAAAACCCCAAAAACTCAAGGAACTCTTCAAAACCCTCTTCACCTGGGAAATGGAACTCGAACGCCCCCTCTTCCTCCTCGACCACAAAGCCGAAG
Source organism: Verrucomicrobiota bacterium (assembly GCA_039186735.1). Lineage (GTDB taxonomy): Bacteria > Verrucomicrobiota > Verrucomicrobiia > Verrucomicrobiales > Akkermansiaceae > Roseibacillus. The sequence continues at coordinate 4,978 of JBCCZX010000060.1, forward strand.
CCTGGTCCGCCCAACGCCTCGACGAATACCGCACCCCACCCGAGAAAACATGGTAGCGCGTGGCGGCACACCACGCCGTGAACCCAGGGTAAGGCGTGGCGGCCCGCCGCGCCGCGAACCACCCTGAAAGTTCTTCCAAAACACCCTCGTAGCTGCACTCTTCACGCGCAGACTATGAGTAAAATCCTCGTCCTCCTCGGACTTCTTTCCACCTTCCTCGCCGCCGACTCTCGCACTCGCGAGTCATTCAACGACAACTGGTCTTTCCACAAAGGAGCCGCCCCAGGAGCCGAACAACCTGACTTTGACGACTCCAACTGGCGAAAACTCGACCTCCCGCACGACTGGGCCATCGAAGGCCCCTTCGACGTCAAATACAACGCCCGCTCCGGCGGCCTCCCCTTCCACGGCACCGGCTGGTATCGCAAATCCTTCTCCGTCCCCAAATCCGCCCGGAACCAAGTCGTCACCCTCGAATTCGACGGCGCCATGTACAACGCCCACGTCTGGGTCAACGGCCACTTTCTCGGCAACCGTCCCTTCGGCTACATCGGCTTCCAATTCGACCTCTCTCCCTACCTGAACTTCACCAGCGAAAACACCATCGCCGTCCGCCTCCAACCCGAAGACCTCTCCTCACGCTGGTATCCCGGCGCCGGACTCTACCGCAACACCTGGCTCGAATTCAAAGACCCCATCCACATCGACCACTGGGGCACCTTCGTCACCACCCCCCACATCACCAAGGAAGTCGCCGATGTCCGCGTCGCCAACGACATCAAAAACACCAACCCCGGCCGCCGAAACGTGACCCTCCAAGTCGAAATCATCGACCTCATCGGCCGCACCATCACCAAAGCCTCCCGCCCCGCCACCCTCGAACCCAACTCCACTCAAACCATCACCACCACCCTCGAAGTCCCCACCCCAAAACTCTGGGACCTCGACACCCCCTACCTCTACACCGCCCGCACCCGCATCCTCTCCAACGATAAGGAAGTCGACCGCACCGATACTGACTTCGGCATCCGCACCGTCGAATACATCGTCGGTGACGGCTTCCACCTCAACGGCCGCCGCGTCCAAATCAACGGCGTCTGCATGCACCACGACCTCGGAGCCCTCGGCGCCGCCGTCAACTACCGCGCCACCGAACGCCAACTGGAAATCATGCAATCCATGGGCGTCAACTCCATCCGCACCGCCCACAACCCACCCTCCCCCGAACAACTCCAGGTCTGCGATCGCCTTGGCATCCTCGTCCAATGCGAATCCTTCGACTGTTGGGAACTCCCCAAAATCCCCAATGGCTACAACAAGTTCTTCGCCGAATGGCACGAGCGCGACCTCCGCGACATGATCCGCGCCTACCGCAACCACCCCTCCATCATCATGTGGTCCATCGGCAACGAAATCCTCGAACAAGGCAAAAAAGACGGTTGGAAACTCACCCGCCACCTCCACCAAATCTGCAAAGACGAAGACCCCACCCGCCTCACCTCCGCCGGCTTCAACCACTATCCCGGCAGTATCAAAAACGGGCTCGCCGCCGAAGTCGACATCCCCGGATTCAACTACAAACCCCTCGCTTACTCCCAGGTCGCCGAACAGTTCCCCGAATGGCACATCCTCGGCTCCGAAACCTCCTCCTGCACCTCCACCCGCGGCGTCTACCACCTTCCCATCGAAAAATACAAAACCCACGAATCTCTCCACGTCACCTCCTACGACCTCATCGGCCCCGCTTGGGCCTACCCTCCCGACATCGAATTCCGCTTCCTCGCCGAAACTCCCCGCACCATGGGCGAATACATCTGGACCGGCTTCGACTACCTCGGCGAACCCACTCCCTACGGCGGCCGCGACAACTCCACCAACGGCTACTGGAACGACGACTGGCCCGCCCGTTCCTCCTCCTTCGGCGCCGTCGACCTCTGCGGCTTCCCCAAGGACCGCTACTACCTTTACCAGAGCCAGTGGACCACCGCCGAAGATAACCCCATGGTCCACCTCCTCCCTCACTGGAACTGGCAAGGAAGGGAAGGACAAGACATCCCCGTCTACGCCTACACCAATGCCCAGGAAGTCGAACTCTTCCACAACGGCAAGTCCCTCGGCCGCAAAGTGAAGGGCAAAGACAAAACCGACCTCATCATCAACTTCCTCCGCTGGGAAGAAGGCGGCACCTGGGCCTCCCCCTACCGCCTCTCTTGGAACGTCCCCTACCAACCCGGCGAACTCAAAGCCATCGCCTACCAAAACGGCCAACCCGTCGCCGAAAAAATCATCACCACCGCCTCCGCCCCCACCAACATCGAACTCACCCCCGACCGCACCGAGATCGCTGCCGACGGCTCCGACCTCTCCTTCATCACCGTCCGCATCCTCGACAAAGACGGCAACTTCTGCCCCCTTGCCGACAACAAAGTCGACTTCCGCGTCGACGGCCCCGGCCAACTCGTCGCCGTTGACAACGGCAACTCGGCCTCCCTTGAGTCCTTCCAAGCACCCTTCCGCAAAGCCTTCAACGGCATGGCCCTCGCTATCGTCAAAAGCAAAAAAGGAGCCGCCGGAAAAATCATCCTATCTGCCACCTCACAAGGCCTCAAAGGCGACGCCACTCACATCCGCTCCAGATAGCCCCACCGCGAAACTCTCATAACCGCTCCGATCCTCCGTAGCTGCGTTGGCAACAACGCAGGCTGCGCACTCGCCGCACCCCCCCTTCCCCTTCAGCCCAAAATCATCCCTCAAATTCTTCCCCTTCCCCGAAAGTTCTCCCCTGCTACTCAAGTAGCTGCATACAGAGACCGCACCACATGAAGCAAACCCTCTTCCTCACCACCCTTTTCTCTATCCTCTCCTCTCTGGCTTCTGCCGCCCCGGATCGCCCCAACATCGTCATCCTCTTCACTGACGACATCAGCGCCCGCGAACTTCCCCTCTACGGCTCCAGCACTTGGACCAACCCCCTCCGCGAAGACACCTCCGACCCCGCCTTCCAAGCCAAGACTCCGGTTCTCAATCGCATCGCAAACGAAGGCTGTTGGATCGAAACCGCTTGGTCCGCCACCGTCTGCTCGCCCAGCCGCGCCATGATGATGACCGGCCGCTACGCTCACATCCACAAGTGGTGGAACAACAAGGACAAAGGCATGGTCACCCGTGCGAATGGCAAACAAGAAGTCTGGCCCCTCTACGAAAGCTCCCCCCTCCAGCTCGGACACATCGCTCAAAAAGCAGGCTACGGAACCTTCTGGGCTGGCAAAACCCAAATGGCCGGAGACCTCGACCAGTTCGGTTACGACGAAGGCTGTTTCACGCCCGGTTCCCTTCGTGACACAGACAATCCCTACACCGACTTCAAACACGACAACAAAGTCGTCGACGGAAAAAAAGTCCTCCTCTGCGCAGATACGAATAACCCCGTAGAAACCTACTGGCAACATGGCTGGTATTTCTACCCGCACGTCAAACTGCTCAACCACAAGGGCAAGAAAGACAGCTATGAGTGGTGGCCCAACACCCAAGAATCCCGGGCCAAATTCGGCCCCCACACCTACGGTCCGGACGTCGAACTCGACTTCGCTTTCGAATTCATGGAGCGACAAGTCAAAGCCGACAAACCCTTCCTCATCTACCACTGCAGCCACCTCGGACACGATGCCTACGACTGGCTCAACCCCGACTCCAAAAGCAGCTTCCCGGGCACCCCCATTGTGAAATGGACCGGCGACGGCTACGAACGCACCGATGTCAAAATAACCGGCGACGAAGGCGTCTACGACACACACGGCACAATCACCGAATCCGGAATCCACAGCCACATCAACTATCTCGATTATCAGGTCTGGCTCTACTTGAAAAAATTCGAAGAGCTCGGCATCGCTGACAACACTCTCTTTGTCTTCGCCTCCGACAACGGAACCGCTGGCTATGGCAAAAACAGCCCCGACCGTCAAAAAGGCACCCACGTTCCCCTCATCTTTTACGGAGAAGGCCTCACCAAGAAAGGCAAGCAAGACGTCCTCGCCAACCTCTCCGATTTCCTCCCGACCATCGCCGACCTCACCGGCTTCGACATCCCGGAAGACTACGCCCACAACGGCCAAAGCCTCGTCCCCTTTCTCTACGGCGACAAACCAACCCACCGCGACTGGATCTACGCCTACTTCTTCGGCAAACAACTCATCCGCGGCCAAAGAGTCATGATGGACGCCCGCGACAAATGGTGGGACGTCAGCAAAACTCCTGCCGACCTCATCAGCTTCCCCCAAATCACCAACTGGGATTCCGTCTCCCCGGAACTCCGTGCCGAGCGCGACAAACTCAAAGCCATCCTCCCCCAGTTCGACCTCTACGAAACTGCACACGATGCCCCCGGCACACGAGCCGAACGCAAATACCACGCCTCCGGCAAACGAATTCAAAAAGACAAGCCCCCGCAGAACAGCGACAAACAAACCTCATCACCCAACAAGCCATCCCACGACTTCATCGACCTCTTCGCCAGCGGCGACTTCTCCGAATGGACCATCCAAGGCAAGCCCGTCACCAAAGGCTGGACCATCCAGGACGGCGTCGTCCATTTGAAACCAAAAGCCGGCAATCTCCTCTCCAAGCGCAAGTTCAAGAACTTTGAAATGACCTTTGAATGGAAAATCTCCAGAGCCGGAAACAGTGGCGTCAAATACCGCTGCCAGCAAAGCCTCGGCCCCGAGTATCAGGTTCTTGACGACGAAAAACACCAAGCCGGTAAGCGCCCCGACCACCGCACTGGAGGCCTCTACGAACTCCAACCACGCCTCACCGACAAACCCTACAAACCCGCCGGGGAATGGAACACCGCCCGCATCATTGCCAAAAACAAAATGCTCAAGCACTGGCTCAATGGCACCAAGGTCGTCGACATCGAAATCGACTCCGAAGAATGGAACGAGGTCTTCGCAAAAAGCAAATTCTCGAAAATGAAGAACTACGGCCGCAAAGCAGGCAACATCCTCCTCCAGGATCACAACGACGAAGTCTGGTTCCGCAACGTCAAAATCCGCGAACTACCGAACAGAGAATAAAACCCTCGCACCATGCTGAAACAATGTCTCCTCGCCGCCCTCTCGTGCGGCCTCCTATCTCAAGCTTCTGCCGAGCAAGCCCGCCCCAACATCATCTTCATCCTCACCGACGACCACAACCAACAAGACCTCGGTTGCTACGGCAACCCCATCGTCCAAACTCCCCATATCGACCAAATGGCCAACGAAGGCGTTCTTTTCGAAAACGCCTCCATCACCTCCGCCATCTGCACCCCCAGCCGCATCACCTACCTCCTCGGGCAATACGAACGCAAACACGGCGTTAACTTCAACTCCGGCACTGCAGTCTCTCAAGCCGCATGGGCTCATTCCTATCCCGTCCTCCTGCGCGAAGCCGGTTACTTCACCGGCTACGTCGGCAAAAACCACTCTCCCATCGGCGCTCTGGGCTACAAAACCGGCCTCATGGAGGCCTCTTTTGACTTCTGGTACGCTGGCCATGGCCATATCCGCTTCTATCCCAAAAAAGTTCACGAAATCTTCCAACACGCCAAAAACGACACCCAAGTCGAACTCGTCTCCGAAGGCGTCTCCGAATTCCTCGCCTCCGAAAAACCCTCCTATCTCGGCGGAGCCCAACAATTCCTCACCACCCGTCCCAAGGACCAACCCTTCTGCCTCTCCATCTGCCTCAATGTCCCCCACGGCGCCGGCACTTCCAGCATGAAACTTCTCCCCACCGACGACCCTCTCTACCGCACGGCCTACCGCGACCAAATTGAAACCCTTCCCCTCCCGAGCCATTACATCCCCCGCAACGAAATCAAAACCCCGAAACTCCCCCCTGAAGTCCTCCACACCGATTACCGACAAACCGGATACAACTGGGTCGATAACCCGGCCGACGTTCGTGAACGCCGCATCCGCCACTACCAAACCATCACCGGCATCGACCGCATGGTCGGCAAAATCCGAACCCAACTCAACCAACTCAACCTTGCCGACAACACGGTCATCATCTTCTCTTCCGACCACGGCCTCTTCGCCGGGCAACACGGTCTCGGCGGCAAAGCCCTCAACTACGAAGTCTGCCTCGCCGTCCCTCACATCATCTACGATCCTCGCCTTCCATCGGACAAACGCGGCCAACGCCTCCCCCACCTCATCCAGTCCATCGATGTCGCTCCCACCCTCCTCGAACTCGCCGGACTTCCTACCTCAGCTCACATGCAAGGCCAGTCCTACCTCCCTCTCCTCAAAGATTCCGACTCCAACTGGCGAACCCATGCCTTCGCCGAAAACCTCTGGTCCACCTACTTTGGCAACCCCCGCATCGAATCCGTCCGAACCCAACGTTGGAAATACATCCGCTACTTTAAGAATGACCGCTCTCCCTGGAAAGACCTCGAGGGCGCAGAAGGAGTTCGTCTTTACCAAGTCTCCGATGCCCAGCGTAAACTCTACAATCACTGGCGCACTGCTTCCATCAACGGCGAACAACCCGTCTACGAAGAACTCTTCGACCTCAAAAACGATCCCCACGAGTCATCCAACCTCGCGCAGCTCGAAGAACACTCTCCGGTCCTCAAGTCTCTTCGAGAAAAGTGCCGCGAGCACGTCAGTCATGCTCTCGACAATTCTGAGCAAGCCTCGGTGATTGCCCTCCCTGCGGACAAAGACTAATCAGCAAGACCACCCTCTTATCGAGCGGTCTCCACTCCCGATGACCGTCCTCAAAGGAAGCAACCTCAATTCCCTTCGCCCAAATGAGTCAGAATAGGAATCTCCGCAGGGTAAAACTGCACAATAGGCTGCTATCATAAATACTCCCAAAAACTTGAGTAACAACCGAATGGGCAAACGACCGACCTCGTTTTGAGCAAAACTCAAAAAAACACGCAACGCATTGGTTATTATAGCACAATGAATTTTCAAACGGGATTTTGGAGCCAGAAAAATCAAAAATGAAGGGACCGGGATAATTCCCAGAGAATCAGTGACAAATTGCCGTTTAGAAAGAGTTTGACTTCCGAATCAATCTCGAGAGCATTGCTCCAATCGAGCAAAACCGGTGTGGCAGTAAAACTGTCTCAAACGACGAGCTTGAGCACCACAACTAGCTAAATTCCATGAAACTAGACAAAAATCTGTTAACTCTTGCGGGACTCTTCGCTGCATCTCTTCCGATGCATGGCGTGGTGATTTACTCCGCCAACTTTGACTCCCTGCCCGACCAAGCTCCCTTGGTAGCCCTTGATGGAAGCGCTTCGGTGAGCTTCAACGCCAACGCCAGTATCGGTGATACGAATGGAACGGGTGACGCAGCAGCCGGTGGTATTTATGCAAGTGGGGGTGCAAATCTGGCAACTCGGAATGGAATGCGCGCTTACGGTACTGTTGATGATGCGAATTTCTCATCTGCCTCAGGTGGAGTCGGACAGCTCCACACACATACCGGTGGTGGTTTCGGTGTGATTTCTACCGGCCCAATCGCGAACATCGGCGGCGTGAACAACCAACCGACTCCCATTGCCATTGCTCCCGTAGTTGGAGACATCTACCGCGTCACTTTTGACATGTATGTGCAAGAGGTGCGGACGCTGACGAGCAATCTCGCCGTCAACTGGAACTTGAAGGATGCCTCTTTCAACGTATTTAGCTTTTCCGACACTTGGAACGACTACAAAGACTCAAGCGTAGGTGATGTCCTGAGCGTCACCAAAGAGCTCGAAATTACTCAAGCGATGGTTGATGCCGGAGTCACGTCTTTCGGACCTCAGTTCACCCTGTTCACCAGCCCTAACGGTGCAGACCTTCCGACCAACACGGCATTTGCTCAGATTGACAACTTTCAAATCGAACTTTTCCCTGTGCCCGAACCCTCTTCGATGGCGCTCTTAGGATTGACCTTCGGCTTCTTTGTGACTCGTCGCAAAAAGTAATGTTCTGAGAGAATTTTGGAATTTGACAAAGCGCGGGCATCAGCCCGCGTTTTTTTTGGCTCACCAAAAGAGCATTCATCAAGATCTCAGCTCACTGAAGCCTTCGTGAACGGCAAAAGAAGCCGCATGCTGACCCTTTCGATATCACCTGTTGAGTTGAGGGCTCAGCTTTTACAGGAAATGAGCACTGGTTTCTCTTTTGAACCTCCCGAGCAATCTCATTTCTGCTGCTCGGCTGACTACAGTCGCGAACGAGCATAAAATCTCAGCCAAGCTGAGAATTGCGAAGAACGGCTCGATACAATTCCGCACAACTGATAAAATTTGCTGAATTTACTTCAAATTTACTGATTTTCAATAGAATATAAATTTGGAGAAAGGTCGTGACCACGACAACAAACAATGTCTTCACAGCTTACGTTCTTCACTTTTTTCATACTTCGCACATACTAAGACATTACCTCTTTGGACGTTCACTCGATTGAAAACTCAGATTCATGAAGCATCTTCGCACGAAATCAGCTGCTTTAGCAGCAATCCTAGTCACTGCTGTTCACTCTCACGCTTCCGACAATTTTAATGCAGCAGGCTTAGGCAACCTAGATACCGCTGCTTGGAGCGAGAGCTTTGAACAAGGAGGGCAGTCCGACCAAGTAAACCTCTTCCAAGTCGCGAACAGTGTGGGTGTAGCAAGCTCTCGGGGACTGGACTTCGACGCTCCAACCGCTAGGTCCAGCTACCGGATCACCAATCAAACGCCCCTCACCGGCAGCAGCTTCACGGTCTCCGCAGACTTTCAGCTCACAATCAACTCAACAGCTCCAGCTCAAGCTAACCATGCCACCATAGGGGTCTACCTGACTACCGAGAATGATTGGTTCAACGGCTCTCCTAGCACCAACATGGTGGCGTTTAACCTCGTTCGTCGCGGCAGCGGGACTCGATATGGCTACAACGGGATCGGAAAAAACCAAACCGATGAGCAAAACTGGCAGGTCAATGGATGGGAAGAAAATGCGAATTTAGGACTCCCGAACTCCCTTCCCACCGGCGGAAACACGAGCACGAGCAACTGGTTGACCCTCGAACTCACCATGACTCACGTCTCTGGCAATGGTTGGGAAACAACAGGTCGAATTTTAGACGACACTGGAACAGAAATTTTCGCATACACCGATACAAGTCGAACCACCTTTTCTTGGAATGGCACTCAAACCCTCTACGCCGGCGTCGGAGTGCCTTGGGTCAGCAGCAACACTTATCAAGTCCTCAGCCAAGGCGGCATCTCCGACGTGAAAGTTGACAACTTCATCTTCACCACCCCAACGGCTTCCTCCAACCAACTCACCGCTAATAACCTCAACTTCCGAAGCAGTGGCCTCATTTACCCCAACAACGGAACAGCAGGCCAAGGCGGAGCATCCAGCGGAACTATCGTCACCCAACCGGGTTTCAACCTCTCAAGCGTCTCTCTCTCTCCAACCACCGATTTCCTCTTCCGATGGACCGACCTCGACCTCGATGGCACCGGCGGCAACAACGACTACTTCGACTTCACCGTCCGGGCTTCCACCGGCACGAGCGATGATGTAACCTTTACCAGTGAAGGCATTGCCGTAAGCAACAACGGCCACAACGGCCACAACGGCCTCAATCCAGGGGAAACCCTCACTTTCGAAGTAGTCGATGTCCAACTCAGTCCAAACACAGGTGGTAGCATCTCTTTCGATGCCTTCACCGGCGGCGGCTTCTTTGCTTCTGCGAATGCATCACCTTCTAACACAGTGGCCCATGCCTCCGGCCTCGTAAATCAAGTGAGCTACAGTGTCTCCCTCAACGGAGGTGCTGATTACACCTCTTCCACCACAGAGTTCACCCTCAACCAGCCCGCTTCGACTCTCGTCTTCAGCAACGTTTCCTATTTGCCAGTCGGCACGCCCAACCCTCCAATTACGATCGAACCCATCGCCCGAGCTCGCAACTTCGACCTCCAATTCTCATACACTCCCGGCCCCCCTCCTCCTGGCCTCCCTCCTCAGGCACTCATCACCGATCCCGAAAATTCCGACCTCGACAACAATGGCCTCCCCGATTTCTGGGAAGCCCTCTACGGAGCCCAAGGCCTCGACCCCAACGCCGACTCTGATGGCGACGGCATGACCAATGCCGAAGAAGCCGCCTTCGGCACCGACCCCTTCGATCCCAACAGCAAAGTCGACATCGATATCACCAACAAAGACTCTGACGAAGATACCGTCGAATGGACTTACCTCACCGGTCGCCCGGGTATCATCGAAAGCTCCACCGACCTTGGCAACTCCGTCGCATGGGCTCCCCACGGTGGCTCCCCCTACCTCAACAGCGGAATGAATAAACTCGACGTCTCCACCACCTCTCCCACCACAAACTTCTTCCGCATCACAGCCTCATCTGAAGACCTCGACGTTGACGGTGTCTCCGACTGGATGGAACCCCTCTTGGGCTTCTCGACCACCTCGAACTCCGCCTACCAATCGCAAAACTACGACACCACTGGCGACGGCTCCCCCGACACCACCCTCTCCGGTGATCTCTCCGCTTTCAACGAAGTCTACCGTGTCCCCGAGACCGGAAAAGCCCTCTCCAAAGCCCAAGCTTCCCGCCTTCTCATTCAAACCACTTTCGGCCCCTCGGACATGTCTCTAGTCGACTACGTCGCTTCCATCGGCGCCGAAGCCTGGCTCGACGAACAAATCGCGGCCCTGCCTTCCTACACCCAACCCTACATTGATGCCATCAAAGCCGATATGGCCGCATCACCCGCCAATGCATGGACCAGCTCAGCCCTTTCCGGCTACTACATCAATGGTGGCGGTGGCAGCGACCCTTTCATCGGCGGCATCAATTACCCAACCGCTTGGCTCCGCTCTACCATTGCAGGAAATGACCAGCTCCGCCAACGGGTCGCCTTCGCCCTCTCTCAAATACTCGTCGCCTCCCGCACAGGTGCCGGCCTTCCCAACCAACCTCGTGCAACTGCCAACTACTACGACCTCTTCGTTCAGCACGCTTTTGGGAACTACGAAGACCTCCTCCTCGATGTCTCCCTCCACCCCTACATGGGCAATTTCCTCAGCCACATCGGAAACCAGAAAGCAAACGTCGCCGCCGGCATCTTTCCTGACGAAAACTACGCCCGCGAAATCATGCAACTCTTCTCCATCGGCCTCTGGGAACTCTACCCCGATGGCACCCGTATCCTCGACGGCAACGGCGAACCCATCGAAACCTACGACACCACCGACATCACCAACGTCGCCGAAGTCTTCACTGGCACCAACTACAACGCCAACAGCTTTGGTGGCGGCTACCGCGACGATGGCGACAGCAACAGCCAATACATGACCACCCCCATGAAGGTCTTCAATTCTGCTCACGACTTCACCACCAAAAACATCCCCATCGGCATCCAAATGTCCGGCGGCCAACCCGTCCTCGACCAAAACGGCAAAACCACCCGCCTCTACCACACCATCCCCGCCCGCTCCCAAAACGATGCCAACGCC
>JBCCZX010000061.1:0-16096 GCA_039186735.1 Verrucomicrobiota bacterium
CCAAATAATTCGGAAAACCCACCCGCAACAACGCCTTCTCATCCGGTGCACTCACCGCCAAACTCGCCTCGTCAGCCAACTCAAGAATCCGACGCGCATAACTCAAAAATGTTTCCCCCGCCGACGTCAAACTCACCGAGCGACTCGTCCGCTCCAGGAGCTGGACATTCAATCGCTCCTCCAGCTTCGCCATCTGCAAACTAATCGCTGACTGCGTCCGGTGAACCCGCTTCGCTGCCGCCGAAAACCCTCCTTCCTCCACAACCGCCACAAAAGATCGCAACGTCAAAAGATCCGTCTCCAAGCGCTCAAATGATTTATCAGCTTTTCTCATCAATCTGATTTCAACAACCAATTTCCCTAATCGAAACCTCTCCCTGATGATAGCTCCGAGAAAAGCAAAAAAACACTGTTCTGCTCCTCAATCTCGAAAAAATCCAAACCAACAGCGAATCATGATCACTTACAAAAACTACCAAACCTTCACCGCCTCAAAAAACGGGGGAATTCTTACCATCACCTTCGACTACGGCCCCGTCAACATCCAAGGCCAATCCATGCTGGCCGACTTGAATAGCCTCGCTCTCAAGCTCGAGCGCGACCGCGAAACCAAAGTCGTCGTCTTCCAATCCGCAAACCCCGAAATCTGGGTCTGCCACTACGATACCGAACTCCTCAAGGATATGTCCACCGAAGCCGTATCCCGCGATGAAGCCCAACTACTAGACCTTCAGTCTGTCTGCGAACGCCTAAGCAAAGTTCCCCAGGCTACCATCGCAAAGCTCGAAGGCTTCGCTCGCGGCGGTGGACACGAACTCGCTCTCGCACTCGATATGCGCTTCGCCGCCCGTGGCAAATACCGCTTCATGCAAATGGAAGTCGGCATGGGCATTCTTCCCTGCGGCGGTGGTGCCTCACGCATGGCTCGCCAAACCGGCCTCGGCAAAGCCCTCGAAATCATCTTGAGCGCTCGCGACTACAGTGCCGATGAAGCCGAAGCCTTCGGCACCGTCAACAGAGTCCTCGAACCCGATGAAATCGGCGCTTACGTCGACGCCCTCGCCGAACGCATCGCCCAGTTCCCCGCCGATTCCATCAACGCCTGCAAGCAAATGGTCTACGAGTCCATCGACAAACCCATCGACGAAGCCCTCAAGGCCGAAGCCTATTGGCTCTACCAAGCCACCAGCAAAACCGCTGCCGTTAAACGCTTCACCATTGCCGACGAAAAGCGCCTCCAATACGAACTCGAAAACCAGCGCAACTGGGGCGACCTCGTCATGGGTGTGCAGGAAATCAACTGAATTGACCACCCACCAACACCGAGAACCTTTACTCAAATCGCTCAAGATTATGAAAGCCATGCTCATCAACTCCTACGGCGAAGATGCCACCTTCGAAACCGCCGAAATGGCCACCCCCGAAGTCAAACCCGGCCACCTTCTCGTCAAAATCGCCGCCTCCAGCGTCAACACCGTCGACACCATGATTCGGAAAATGGGCCCTGAACTCCCTCTCTCTCCCGATACTCCCGCTCTCCTCGGCATGGACTTCGCCGGCACCATCGAAGCCGTCGGGAAAGACGTCACCGACTTCTCACCCGGTGACGAAGTCTACGGCTGCGCCGGTGGTCTCGCTGACCTTCCCGGCACCCTCGCCGAATACATCACCGCCGATGCCAAACTCGTCGCCAAGAAACCTGCCAACCTGTCCATGCTCGAAGCCGCTGCCCTCCCCCTCGTCGCCATCACCGCCTATGAAGGACTCATCCGCGCCGGAATTCAGGCCGGCCAAAAAGTCCTCGTCCACGGTGGCTCCGGAGGCGTCGGCCACATCGCCATCCAACTCGCCAGACACTTCGGTGCCGAAGTCTACGCCACCGGAGGCGGTGAAAAGCAACTCGCCCTCATCGAAAAACTCGGTGCCACCGGCATCAACTACAAGACGGAACCTGTCGAACAATACGTCGAAAAACACACCGGAGGCGCAGGCTTCGACCTCGTCTACGACTCCGTCGGCGGCCCCAACATGCTCAACTCCTTCGCCGCAGCCACCCTCAATGGCCAAGTCGCTACTACAGTCTCCCTCTGCGAAATCGATCTCACCCTCGCACACTTCAAAGGCCTCTCTCTCCATGTCGTCTTCATGCTCATCCCCATGCTCCACGACTTCCAGCGCGAAGACCATGGCAACACTCTCCAAGCTCTTGCCAAAATCGCTGAAGCCGGAGAACTCAAACCCGTCCTCGACGAAAACTCCTACACCCTTGAACAAGCCGGAGAAGCCCACGCTCGTCTCGAAAGTGGTCAAGGCATGGGCAAAGTCGTCCTCGACCATACTTAATCTCCAAAACATGAACTCAACCCTCACAAGCCCTGTTGACGCCTTCGAAAGCATCAATCGGGGCTTCAACTCCGTTTTTCAACCGAACAAACTAAGTCTCGGACTCGTCATCCCCATCGAAAATCACGGCGACAACCCCGTTCCCTCCATGGAGCGCCACCTCGAACGCGCCCAACTCGCCGAAGAACTCGGCTTCGCCGCCCTCTGGCTCCGAGACGTGCCCTTCAATGTGCCCTCATTCGGCGACAATGGCCAAAATTTCGACCCCTTCGTCTACCTCGGCGCCCTTGCCATGCAAACCGACCGCATCGCCCTCGGCGTCTCCAGCATCGTTCTCCCCCTCCGCCACCCTGCCCACGTCGCCAAAGCCGCCGCCACCGCCGACCAACTCTCCAATGGCCGCCTCATCCTCGGGGTCGCCTCCGGAGATCGACCTGACGAATACCCCGCCATGAACCTCAACTTCGAAAACCGTGGCAAACGCTTCCGCGAAAGCTTCCACTACATTCGCAAACTCGCTCAAGACTCCCCTAACCTCGACAACGACTACGGCACCTTTCGGAGTGAAATGGACCTCCTCCCTAAACCCACCGCTGGAAAACTCCCCCTCCTCATCACCGGAGGCAGCCAGCAAAAGCCCACTTGGATCGCCCAAAACGGCGACGGCTGGATGGTCTACCCGCGCAACCCCACCATTCAATCCCAAGTCATCAACGAGTGGCGAAGCCAAGTCGAAGCAAACAGACTTCCCGCCAAACCCATCATGCAACCCCTCTACCTCGACCTCGCCGACGACCCTAACGCCTACCCTCGCCCCATCCACCTTGGCTTCCACCTCGGCACCAAACACCTCCTCAAATACCTCCACACTCTCCACAAACTCGGCATGAACCACATCGCCCTCAACCTCCGCTTCAATCGGAACAACGTCGAAACCACTCTCAAAAAACTCGCCAACGAAATCCTACCCGAATTCCACTCATGAAACCAAAAACCATCCTCATCACCGGTTCCACCGACGGCATCGGCCTCGAAACCGCCCGCATGCTCGCCGCCGACGGCCACCAAGTCCTCCTCCACGGACGCAACCCCGACAAACTCAAAGCCGCCGCCCAAGAACTCTCTGCCGAAACCTTCCGCGCCGACCTCTCCAGCCTCGCCGAAACAAAATCCCTCGCCGCCGCCGTCGCCGCTAAACACCCTCACCTCGACGTCCTCATCAACAATGCCGGCGTCTTCCTCAAATCCGAAACCAAAACCCCCGAAGGCCTCGGCCTCACCTTTGCCGTCAACACCATCGCCCCCTACCTTCTCACCAAATCCCTTCTCCCCCTCTTCAATTCCTCCGGGCGCATCATCAATCTCTCCTCAGCCGCCCAAACCTCCGTCGACCTTTCTTGCCTCACCGCGGACCACCTCATCAGCGGCAACGAAGCCTACGCTCAAAGCAAACTCGCCCTCACGATGTGGTCCAAATACCTCGCCGACCAACTGGCCGAAAGCGGCCCCCTCGTAATCGCCGTCAACCCTAAGTCCTTTCTCGGCACCAAGATGGTCAAGGAGGCCTACGGCATGGCCGGCTCCGATCTCAGCGAAGGAGCCAGAATCCTCGTCCGCGCCGCTCTCTCCGACGAATTTGCCAACGCCAACGGCCTTTACTTCGACAACGACCATGGAGCCTTCGCCTCCCCCCATCCCGACGCCAAGAACCCCACTCTTAACGCCGAACTCGTTACCGCTATCGAAGAGCTCCTTCCTTCTTCGTAAACCCCTACGCCAGGATCGGCTTCACAATATGTCCATGCACATCCGTCAAACGGAAGTGTCTCCCCTGATATTTGAAGGTCTGTCTCTCATGGTCGATGCCAAGAAGATGCAACATCGTCGCGTGAAGGTCATGCACGTGAACCGGATCTTTCGCGATGTTGTAGCTGTATTCATCCGTCTCTCCATGCGTCACTCCGCCCTTCACTCCACCTCCCGCCATCCAAAGTGAGAAACAGCGTGGATGATGATCCCGACCAAAGCCTTCCGGCGTCAGCTTACCTTGCGAATAATTTGTTCGCCCGAACTCCCCACCCCAAACTACTAAGGTATCTTCCAACATTCCCCGTGACTTCAAATCCTTGATCAAACCCGCCGAAGGCTGGTCCGTTGCCCGGCACTGTCGTCTCGTGTTCCCCGGCAGACCTGCATGGGCATCCCATCCCTGCATGTAAATCTGCACAAACTGCACCCCCCGCTCCACCAAACGGCGAGCCATCAAACAATTATACGCATAACTTCCCGGCGTTTCGACATCCGGACCATACAAAGCCTTCGTTGCCTTGGATTCACTCCCCATGTCAGTCGCTTCCGGCACCGAAGCCTGCATCCGAAACGCCATTTCATACTGCGCAATCTGGGTCTCCAAATAAGGATCACTCGTCTTGTCCAACTGCAACTGATGCAAATGATTAATCCGATCAATCACTTTGGAGCGGCTCGAACGACTAATGCCATCCGGACTATTGAGATAAATCACTGCGTCTTTCCCCGGCGCAAA
Source organism: Verrucomicrobiota bacterium (assembly GCA_039186735.1). Taxonomy (GTDB): domain Bacteria; phylum Verrucomicrobiota; class Verrucomicrobiia; order Verrucomicrobiales; family Akkermansiaceae; genus Roseibacillus. Next base: position 4,889 of record JBCCZX010000061.1, read on the forward strand.
ACGAACCCCATCATGCTTCGCTGGCAAAAATCCGCTTCCCCAATATCGTGAAGTCAACGGTTGCCCCATACTCTCCTTCGGCGTCAAAACCACGAAATTCGGCAAATTCTGATTTCCACTACCCAACCCGTAGGACAACCAGGAACCAATCGACGGCCGCCCCGGAAACTGCGAACCCGTCTGCATCATTGTCACCCCCGGTCCATGATTGATGGCCTCAGTGTGCATCGTTTTGATAAACGCAAGCTCGTCCACAATCCCCGCCGTATGAGGCATCAAATCACAAACCGTCGCTCCACTTTCCCCATACTGCTTGAACCCGAAAGGCGAACCCACCAACGGAAAACTCGCCTGATTCGTCGACATCCCCGTCAACCTCTGCTCCCCGCGAACTGAATCCGGCAACTCTTGCCCATGCTCCTTGTTCAAACGTGGCTTGTGGTCAAAGAGATCCATCTGCGACGGACCGCCCGACTGAAACAAATAGATCACCCGTTTGGCCTTCGGCTCGAGATGCCTTCCCTTACTCATCTCGCCACCTAAACCTGCAGCCTGCAGCGGATTCATCATATCCGCCAAAGCCATTCCGCCCAAACCCACTCCCACCGAGTTCAAAAAGGACCGGCGGCTCATTCCAATCGGAGTCTCATACCCCGTGCACAAATTCGGATTCATCGTTCAATCAAGGATTCATCAAGGTTCATCATCGCATTCACCATCAAAGTCGTCGCCGCCTGTTGAGTCTTCGGAAACTCCTCACTCTGCGGCGCTTCGCCCACCAAAAGTACTTCTTCCGCCTCCTCGGGCGCCGCCTCAAAGTGAGCCAATTGCTCATTCAACATCTCTTCCAAAATCAACATCTCATCCGGCAACGGATTCCGGCTCGTCAACTTGCGATAAGCCTCCGAAACCAAAGCCGGAACGTCCCAACCAAATCGCTCTAACAATTTCACCGCTGTGACTCGCGAAGCCTCCACGAATTGCGGGTCATTCAACAGGATGAGCGACTGCAAGGGAGACGTCGTAAACTCCCGCCTTACCGTGCACACATCCCGCTTCGGAACTCCGAAAGTCGTCAAAACCGGTGCCGCTGAATTCCGCTTCCACCACGTATAAACGCTCCTCCGATAAAGTCCCTCTCCCTCATCTGCTTCTTCCGGGTTGAAGGCCACTTCCACCTGATAAGGCTTCACCGTCGGGCCTCCCCACTTGTTCACCAGGAGACCACTCACCGCCAGCGCATTGTCGCGAATCATTTCCGCCGTCAAACGAGTGGTGTGGGCCCGCGCCAACAACATGTTCTCGGGATCCCGCTCTCTCATCTCCGGCGTCGTCTGGGTCGACTGACGATACGTCGCCGACAATACCATCTTCTTCAACAACGCATGCAAGTCCCACCCCTCATTCATGAAGTCCCGACTCAACCAATCCAACAAATCAGGATGTGTAGGCAAAGTCCCCTGATTCCCGAAGTCCTCCGACGTCGCCACCAACCCTCTTCCAAAAATAATTTGCCAGTACCGATTGACCGCTACCCGACTCGTTAACGGATTCTCCGAGGTCAACATCCACTGCGCGAGACCCAAGCGATTCTTAGGCATGTCCTCCGCCATCGGTGGCAGAAATCCAGGTGTATCCGCCGTCACTTCCTCACCATGACTATCGTAGGCCCCCCGCTCCAAAATGTAGGCCTTCTTCGGCTTGTCCATCTCCGCCATCACCGAAATTGCCGGAATCCCATCCATCACCGCATTCCACTCAGCGCGCGCCCTCTGCAGATCATCCAAGGCCATCCGCACCGGCTCATCCACCGCCTTCACGTAATACTCGAACAATCCATCGCGACCCTCCCCGCTCCCCTGTTTCTCAAGCGCCGCCCCGAATGCTTCTCCATCAAACGCGGCCTTCATCTCAAGCGAACTGATCTCCCGCGTCCAAAACTGAAACTCATCGATCAAACCATTGCGCAATCCGGGCTCCCGGAAACGCTGACCCAACGCAATCCCCAAACGATTATCTTTTTTCTTATCATTGTAATTAATGCGCCGAAACTCGTTGATCGTTCGCGTCAAACCATCCCGCATCACCTCAACCGGCACTGACCGTCCCGCCACATAAATTTTCAAACCCGCCGCCTCACTCGAACCATCGTAACTCACCCCGAGATGAGTCCATTCCCCAACCTTCACCGCCTCTTTCGCCTGCACCCGAATCGCATTTCCTGGCCAGAAATGGGCCAACGAAACCGTCGGCTTCCCATCTAACAAGAGAAACTCATAACCCATCCCTGCCGAATCATCCGCGCCTTTACCTCGCGTCATCACATTCGCTTTCGGCACCATTTCACTCAATTTGACCCAAATCGATGCCGACCAAGGCTGATCCCGGTCAAACTCTCCCACCGCCTTCACTTCCAACGGATCATCACCCGTCAATTTCACACCCTTGCCCTCATAACCCTCTGCAGGCACATTCAACACCTTGTTCGTGGCAAACCAATCCGGCTGCGCGAGATTCTCATATCGATTGTCCTTCGCATTAACTGCCGTCACTTCCTCGAAATCCAAATAAATCGCCCGCTCCGGACTCTCCAACTCAGCAGGACCCTGCACCAACCACATCTCAAACCGTTCCCGTACCCCCTCTTCTGCCAAAACCAACTTCCGCTCCATCTCGTCAATCGCCTCCCGCTTTTCCTCTAACAGTTTCTCATCCTCCGGTGTCGACAAAGGCATCGCCGGCGTTGGCGCCGCCTCCGTAAAGTAAGCAATCAGACCCGACTCATCAATGTTCGCAAAAAACGAACTCAAGGAATAAAAATCCTTCGCCGTCAGAGGATCATACTTGTGATCGTGGCACTTGGTGCAGTTCATCGTCAACCCGAGGAACGCCGTCCCATAGGTCTCCACCCGGTCCGCCACGTACTCCACCCGATACTCCTCCAAAACACTCCCCCCCTCCATACAATGCCCGTGCAAGCGGTTGAATGTCGTCGCCAATTGCTGGTCCTGCGTCGCATTCGGAATCAAGTCCCCAGCCAGTTGTTCCGTGATAAACTGACTATACGGTATGTTCTTCCGGAACGCTTCCAGCACCCAGTCCCGCCAAGGCCAAACAAAACGCTCATCATCCCGCTGATAACCATACGAGTCCGAATAACGGGCCACATCCAACCACTCCGCCGTCATCCGCTCCGCATACGCCTCACTATCTAACAAGCGGTCTACCACTCTTTCGTAGGCATCTGGACTCTGATCCGTTTCAAAGGCATCGAGCTCTTCCAGTGTCGGAGGCAATCCCGTCAAATCAAAGCTCACCCGCCGCAACCACTTGCTACGGGAAACCTCCTCTGCCGGCTGAACTTCCTCTTCTTCGAACTTCCGGGCCACAAACCGATCAATTCCGTTCTTCGCCCACCCTTCACCGGCATTCGGCACCTGAATTTCTTCGTCAATCGACTGAAACGACCAATGCTTCTCATACTTTGCCCCCTGTAAAATCCACTTCTCCAAAATCTCCTTTTCCTCATCCGTCAGTGCCATCTTCGACTCCGGCGTCGGCATCACTTCCGTCGGATCAGTCGAATGAATGCGCGCGATAAACTCACTCGCCTCCAAATCTCCCGGCACGATACCCATATACCCACCCAAATCGGCATAAGCATGCTCCGCCGTATCCAAACGATAATCCGACTTCTGGTTCTTCGCATCCGGTCCATGACACTTGAAGCACCGATCCGACAAAATCGGCTTCACATCACGATTGAACGAAACCTCCTCGGCACGAACACCCGCAGAGGTCATCCCAAAGAACACAGCTACCCAAATGCTTCGCGTCATCTTCGGAACATTATACGACCGAAGTTCACTAAAATCTCGGAAACTCTAATTCAAATTTGGTATATTTTGACGGGGCTAGCGGAATCTTTTCCGATATTGCATAGGAGTCAGCCCATTAATTAGGACAAATTTCTTTGTCAGATGGCTCTGATCATAAAAGCCCGCCGCCGCCGAAATCTCCGAAACCGACCTCTTTGTCCTGACCAATTCCTGCTGCACAAACTGAATGCGTACCCGCAACAAAAACTCGCTCGGCGACATGTGCAGCAGGCTCCGAAAACGATGATTGAACTGCGTTGACGACAACCCCGCCAGTTCCGCCATCTCCTGCATCGAAATCGACGAGGAAAAATGATCCTGAATATGCTGCACCACCGGCGCAATTTCCTTGAAGTAACGAAACTCCTCCTCAGGCGTATCAATCGGATACATCACCCCGGCAATTCCCTTCACCTCACCCTCTCCATCAATCAGCGGCATCTTCCGCGACACATACCACTTCGGAATTCCCCGCACATGCGGCACAAGCCAAACCTCCTGTGGCGACGGCTCACGACTCTCCATCACCCGCCGGTCCTCCGCATGATACGCCTCCGCCAACGCCGGAGGCTGAAAATCCAAATCCGTCTTCCCTAACAACTCGGCCTTCTCCTTCAAACCGAACACATCAACTAAAACCGCATCACTGATCCCGATATAACGATGATCACTGTCTTTCGCATAAAAATGGACCGCCGGCAAAAAATCGAATAGCCCGAACAAGCTGGCCGCCATCGGATACTTCTGCGCAAACTCTGTCTCTCGCCAGTCTTCCCTCAAACGGCACCTACCCTACGCCGCCACAAGTAAATCGCCACCGAAATTCCTGCCGAGCCCAAAACCATCGCCATCACCAAAATCTGATACCTCACCGCATCCAGGGGTGACGCCCCGGCTAAAATCTGCCCCGTCATCATTCCCGGCAAAGACACCAGCCCCACTGCCAAAAACGAATTGATCTGAGGAATCAAAGACGCATTCCAAGCCGCTCGCCGCCCTTCCTCAAAATCCTGCCCATTTCCCACCTCCGCTTCCAACCGCTCCGCCGCCAGAGTCACCGCAGTCATCGCATTCGCAAAGCTCATCCCTGCCAAAGGAATCACATACCGTGCTTCGAAATCCCACATCTGCAACACCCCGAAAATTACCAACAGAAAGACACTTCCTCCCCCCAATCCAATCGCCAGCAAAGCCTCACCGAACGCCCTCACTTTCCCCTCCTTCACCGTCCGAATCGCGATCCACGCCGACACCACCACCATGAATCCCACCACCCCCACATGCAAAATCCAGTTCTCGCTCTCAAACAAAAACACCAACAGGTAACCGACCACCAACAACTGCCCCACCATTCGCCCAGTCGCGACTCCCAGCTCTCTCAATCCCCCAGACCACTTCCACATCACCCACCCCACCACTGCGAGCGGAATCAGCATCAAAGTCAACCTCCCCAACGAAACATCAATCACTACTCTTGAGATCGATTCCGTGCCCATTCCTGACCAACCTCCGACTCCACGAACGCACTCCACTCCGGTGCTTCAAGAATACCACTATAATCATAGTAGAAAATTTCTTCCAACGCCTTCAAGGCTTCCGCCGTCACATCGTGATGATTCGTCGCAAAGCCCGCTTCCATCAACATTTCGTAACCCTCCTCATCTCCGGGCTCCTTTTCCAAATACATCCGCGAGCGTCGCTCGACTTCTTCATAATCCTTTTCCCACAAATCAATCCAACCTTCATAAAATTCCAAATAATCGCCATCGGGTATCTGCTCGCCAAGCTTCCGTATTGTCTCACGTGCAGCAGCAAAATTCTTACGCAGAATATGAACATCAATCATCATCAAGGCCAAAGAGGGATCATTCGGATAACGAGCCTCAAACTCCTCAAGAGCAGTCAGATAGCGCTCCTCCCCATGCTCCTCCTCTAGAAAATTCGCGAGTGTGAAAATCTCGGCCAGACAACCAACCCTTGACCGACGCGTCTCAGCATCAAATCCCTCTACCAATGCCTGCGCCCCGTCCCGTCTTTCAGGTTCCTTCGCAAGCTGAATCACCTTCATCGCGGCAGCAAAGCCTTCCAGATTCAAGCCATCCTTTTTTCGAGAAATCAACTTCTCAAACAGAGAGCGATTCTGCTGCTTCAAGAAAGGCAGATAATTTGCTTTCATCAACTCGCTAATCGTTGTCCCTAACGACAACGGAAAAGCATCCCAAACAAGCCATCCAGAAGGATGTTCATCAGACTCTAACAACCGATACTTCACATACTCCAAGCCATCATCTATCCGAACTCGAAAAACAATTCCCGGTTGCCCTTCGAACTCCTGAAAATCCACGAAGTCAAATCGCGCCGAACGAAGGTTTTCCTCCATCTGCGTTCGCGCGGCAGAAATCCCATCACGCACGCCCCGTTGGAAATCAGCCGGCAACTTGACTCCACTCAATGAATCCAAAATGCAATCAGCCAATCGAAAGCTATCAAGAAAGTAGTCCGTGTCGCCCTCAATCAACCGGCGCTCGACGTCCAGTCCAAAAGCGATCGCCGCAGCCTTCTTTTTCTCGCTAATATTCTGACTCGCTGACGCCGGCTTCTTCTGCCCAACTGAACCACGATTCTCCGACTTCTCACAGGACACCAACAACAAAACCAGCGGAAGGAGAAGAAGTATCCTCATGCCGAGTCAAGGGACGTCAACCACCCAAGGCTGTCGAGAAAAATGAACGACGCTCACTTAGCAACTTCGCCACTACTAAAACTCAGAAAGAAACTCCACAATCCGAGCCTTGGGTCGCCCGATAATCGCCTTCTTCCCTTTGACGAGAACCGGTCGCTGCAGCAACTGCTTGTGCTTCAATAAAATTTCAATCACCGCCTCCGGGTTACCCACATAATCATCCGGATTGTATTCCTTCTTTTTGAACAAAGAATCCTTCCGCACCAAGTCCTCCACCGGGTCCTCCAAACCCGCGACAATCTTCTCTAAGTCTTCTCGTCCCGGCGGCTCCTTGATGTAAAGCACCACCTCATGGTCCACACCCAACTCCTCAGCGACCGCCAAGGCATTCTTCGAACTCCCTCAGTGCGGGTAGTGATAAATCGTAACCTTCGCCATACCGCCAAGCTACCGCTCCCAGAACCTCCGTCAAGACACCCACAACAAACCTTTGCGCCTTCGCGACTTTGCGGTTCATTCATCCCCACTGAACGAGCACCTCCAACCCTTCTTCGAAAAACGCAACTGGACCCCCTTCGACTTCCAGCTCGAAGCTTGGCAAGCCCATGCCGAAGGCCAATCCGGCCTCATCCACGCCCCTACCGGCCTCGGCAAAACCCTCGCCGCCTTCCTCGGACCCCTCGCAAACGAACTTGAAAACTCAGACCTCAAAACTCAGACTTCAGGCCTCAAGGTCCTCTGGATCACTCCCCTCCGCGCCCTCGCCCAAGACACTCTCGCGTCCCTCCGCGAACCCCTTGCCGAACTCGCCCCCCATCTGACCGCCGAAGCCCGCACCGGCGACACCTCCGCCTACCGCAAAAGGAAAATCCGCGAAAAGCCTCCCTTCGCCCTCGTCACCACCCCCGAGTCCCTCTCCCTTCTTCTCACCTACGAAGATTCCCGTAGTTTTTTCGAAAACCTTCAGTGCGTCGTCATTGACGAATGGCACGAACTTATGGGCACCAAGCGCGGTGTCCAAACCGAACTCGGCCTCGCCCGCCTCCGCCAATATTCCAAGGGAGCGCGGGCGTCCCGCCCGCTTCAAAGCCCCGAGAAAAACCCTCTCAGTGTCTGGGCCCTCTCCGCCACCCTCGGCAACCTCGACCAAGCGGCCAAAGTCCTGTTAGGAGCGCGGGTTTGCAACCCGCTTCAGAAAAACACCTCGTGCGAAGCACGCTTGATTCATAGCAGAGAACAAAAACCCCTCCACATCGAAACCCTCCTCCCCAAAGACATCGATCGCTTTCCCTGGGCCGGCCACCTCGGAACTCGCCTTGCCCGCCAAGTCGTCAAGGAAGTCGACGCCCACACCTCCACCCTCATCTTCACCAACACCCGCTCCCAAACCGAAATCTGGTTTCAGGAACTCACCAAACTCCGTGGCAAAGAATGGGGCGACCGCCTCGCCATGCACCACAGCTCCCTCGAACGCGACGAACGAGATCGCGTCGAACAAGGCCTCGCCGACGGCTCCCTCAAATGCGTCGTCTGCACCTCCTCCCTCGACCTCGGCGTCGACTTCTCCCCCGTCGACCTCGTTCTCCAGGTCGGCTCCCCCAAGGGCATCGCCCGCCTCCTCCAACGCGCAGGACGCTCCGGCCACGCCCCCGGCCAAACCTCCAGACTACTCTGCGTCCCCACCAACGCCCTTGAACTGTTAGAATTCGCCGCCGCCCGTGATGCCATCGAGGACATCGGTAGGGACGCACCGCCGGGGCTTCCGCCTCATCATGCTGCGGACGGCTCATCGAGCCGTCCCTATCAACCCATCGAATCCCGCCCTCCCCTCCTCAAACCCCTCGACCTCCTCGTTCAGCACCTCGTCACCCTCCTCATCTCCGAGCCTGCCCTTCCCGACGACCTCCGCGCCGAAATCGAATCCACTCACGCCTACCAAAATCTCACAGACGCCGAATGGAACTGGGCCCTCGGCTTCATCACCCACGGCGGCGATGCCCTCAAAGCCTACCCCGGCTACCGCAAAGCCGAACAACTCCCCGATGACAAACTCACCGTCACCGGCACCCGCAAAATCCTTCTCCACCGCATGTCTATCGGCACCATCACCGCCGACCAGAACATCGCCGTCAAGATGGGCAACGGTAAACTCCTCGGCCACGTCGAGGAAGGCTTCATCACCCGCCTCAAACCCGGCCAACACCTCATCTTCGCTGGCCGCCGTCTCCAACTCGTCCGCCTCCGCGCCAACGCCGCCACCGTCAAACCCGCCACCAAAAACACCAAAGGCAACGTCGCCACCTGGACCGGCGCCAAGATGTCCCTCTCCACCGAACTTACCCACGCCATCGCCCACCGCCTCCACTGCAACCCCAGTGAAACCCCCGAAACCCAAAAGCTCGCTCCCCTCCTCAACATCCAGCGCAAGTGGTCACGCCTCCCCGACGAAACCGAACTCCTCATCGAATCCACCCACCTCACCGAAGAGGCCACCGATGACTCCTCCCGCCGCGCCACGAAGCGTGGTCCCACCGAACACCTCCACAATCTCTTCGCCTTCACCTTCGCCGGTCGTTCCGCCAACGAAGGCCTCGGCGCCCTCCTCGCCTGGCGCATCACTCGCGACACCGGTTCCACCGTGCAAGCCACCCAAAACGACTACGGCTTCTCCCTCTCCTCCCCCGCCGACCTCCCCACCGAGGAAGGCACCTGGCGCGATCTCCTCACCACGAAAGAACTGTTAGAAGACCTCCTCGCCTGCCTCAACGCCACCGAACTCGCCCGCCGCCAATTCCGCGACATCGCCCGCGTCGCCGGACTCGTGGTAGAAAACTATCCCGGCAAACAGAAGTCCGGCCGCGAACTCCAAACCTCCGCCTCCCTCCTCTACGACGTTTTCCGTAATTACGACCCCGACAACCTCCTCCTCGCCCAGGCCCAGCGCGAAATCCTAGAAAAACAACTCGAACTCTCCCGCCTCCAAGCCGTCCTCCTCACCCTCCAAACCCTCCCCCTCACCATCCTCGAAACAGAACGCCTCACCCCCTTCGCCTTCCCCCTCTGGGCCGACCGCCTCCAAGCCAACACCACCGGCCGCGACTACGCCACCCGCCTCGAATCCATGCTGACCGCCCTCGAAGCCTCTGCCGAATAAGACCACCCCATCCCACGCAGCCGCCTCCATCCCACGTAGCCGCTTTCGTCAGAAAGCGGGCAGGGAAGACGCTCCCTCACCAAAAATCCATCCCATCACCCCGCAATCAGTGACCCCCTAGACCCACAAATTACCGCCACCCAAACCCGCAATCTGCCGCTTCTCAAACCAGCAATTAGCCGCTTGCCAAACCCGCAATCTGCCGTATCATTAATCCGTAGATGGCCGCAGACGATTCCATCCTCCCCCGAGGCCTTCAGCGCAGCCTCGACGAGTCCCTGCAGGACACCCCGGTCATCTGCTTGCTCGGTCCCCGCCAATGCGGAAAAAGCACCCTCACCAAATCTCTGGCTCCCAACCGCGACTACCTCGACCTCGATGACGACAACCTCGCCGACACCGCCCTCGCCGACCCTGCAGGCTTCGTCCGTGGCCTCCCCGAAAAAGTCACTTTGGACGAAGTCCAACGCGTTCCCGAAATCCTCCGCGCCCTCAAAGTCTCCGTCGATGCCAACCGCACCCCCGGACGCTACATTCTCACCGGCTCCGCCAACCTGCTCCTTCTCCCGCGCGCCAGTGAATCCCTCGCCGGTCGCATGGAAATCCTTCGCCTCCACCCCCTGACCGAATCCGAAAAAGAAAAGACTCCCGGCCTCTTCCTCGAAACCCTTCTCACCACTGGATTCTCCCCCGAAATCCGCCCCAGTACCGATGAGCACGCCACGCTTCCTGAGCGCCTCGTCACCGGAGGCTACCCCGAGGCCCGCAAACGCTCCCCTCACCGCATCCCTGTCTGGCACCGCAACTACCTGCAAACCCTCTTCGAAAAAGACGCTCCCGAAATCTCCACCATCCGCGACAGCTCGCAGCTCCTGCGACTCATCACCAAGCTCGCCCTCCAATCCGGCTCCCTTCTCAACAAAAGCTCCCTCAGCCGCGACCTCGACCTCGACCGCGAAACCGTCGATCACTACCTCGCTGTTCTCGAACGCCTCTTTCTCATCCGCACCCTTCCTGCCTGGCACCGCAACCGCAGCAAACGCCTCGTCAAAAGCCCCAAAATCCACCTCACCGACTCCGGCCTCGCTGCCACTCTCATGGACCTCCGCCCGAGTGACTGGAATCCTCGTCGTCAAGACTTCGGGCACCTCCTCGAATCCTTCGTCGTGCAACAACTCATGGCCCAGGCCGGATGGACCGACCCCACCCTCCAATTCAATCATTATCGAGACCGCGACCAAGTCGAAGTCGATTGCCTGATCAGCCGGGGAAACCAAGTCTGGGGCATCGAAGTCAAAACCTCCCGCTCCGTCTCTCCGGCCGACTACAAAGGACTCAAAAAACTAGCAGAGCAAGTCGGCCAAGACTTCCAATCTGGTATCATCCTCTACAGCGGCGACAGCATCCTCTCCAGCGGCGACGACCGCTTCCTCGCCGTCCCCCTCTCCAAACTCTGGGAACTCTAGACCCGCTTCTTCTTCGTCTACCAGCGC
>JBCCZX010000062.1:0-15821 GCA_039186735.1 Verrucomicrobiota bacterium
CACAAACGCGCCCGCCAAGGCCTCGGCTACCTCCCCCAAGAAGAATCCATCTTCCGCAAACTCTCCGTCGAACAAAACCTCCTCGCCGTCCTCGAAGCCCAACCCGGCCTCAACAACAAAGCTCGCAAAGAACGCGCCGAACAACTCATGGAACGATTCGGCATTGCCAACATCCGCAAATCCCTCGCCATCACCCTCTCCGGTGGCGAAAAGCGCCGCCTCACCATCGCTCGCGCCCTCTGCACCGACCCCAAAATTCTCCTCCTCGACGAGCCCTTCTCAGGCGTCGACCCCCGTGCCGTCGCCGACATCCAAAAAATCATCATCCAGCTCCGCGAACAAGACGGCCTAGCCCTCCTCATCACCGACCACAACGTCCGCGAAACCCTCCACATCACCGACCGCACCTACCTCCTCGTCGAAGGCCGCGTCATCCTCGAAGGCTCGGCAGAAACCATTGCCAATGACCCCGATGCTCGCCGCCACTACCTCGGCGACGAGTTCAAACTCTAGCGAACGCTCAGCCCAGCTTACCCAACTCGCGGGCCACAATCATCAAGGTCTCCCACACCCCGGGAGAATAACGACCCTCCCGCATAATCGCCAAGGTCGTACTCTCAGCCGTCACGAAATCCACGACCCCACCGGACGTGTTGATTTGCCAAGACCCCTGATCGCCGTATCCAAAACGAGTCATCACCCCACCAAGCGTCTGGACCGCAGTCATCTCACTGGGCCCCACTACCACCAACTCACGAATACCTGCGAGGTTCTTCGCTTTCTGCAAAATCTCCTCCCGCGTCATCACCTTCTCCGAACCAAAAATTGCCCGCAATTCCAACTGCTGCGTCGACTGCCCCCTTGGAGCCGGTTGACTAGCCGCCGCGGGAGCCAACGGACTTTGTGGCGCTGGCGTCGGTGCCGGTGCCGCCGCAACCGGTTCAGCTACGGGAGCTGGCGTAGGTGCTGGCGCTGGCGCAGGAGCCGCTGCAGCCGGAGCTACCGCCGAATCCCCATTCATCACTGCCGACCCATTCCCAGTCGGGCGTGCCGCCTCAAAACCTCCCATCGCTGCCCCTCCCAAAGTCGCTGCCGAATCCAAACCTCCCCGCGGAGCAAACGGAGACTCAACCGCAGCTGCCGCTGGCTGGGCTGCCGCCGACTGAAAAGGATCCCCCGCCGCCGGAGCGGCCGCGGCCGCCGCTTGAAACGGATTCTCTTCCATCGCCTTGACCTCTGGCTCGGCAACCTCCCGCTTCGGTGGAATCTTATCAACAGTCGGCGCGGGCTCCTCCTCGAAACCAAATGGCGAAGCCTTTCCCGCTCCGCTATTGTTCACCGCCGCAAACGGACTCTCCACTTTCGCCTCACCGTTCGAAGCGGCAGGCGTTCCCAAACTCGCAAACGGATTCGCCGGCGCATCACCATTGGAAGAGGGCGGACTTGAAAAAATACTTTCGGCTGAGGACATGTTAATTTTCTGGTTTCAAAAGCAGTTAATACTGCCGAACTAATCTGCCAAGATCGAATCTTGTTAACTTCGTCCCCCGAAAACTGCTCAAAGAAACACTGCTTCCGGAGCATCCTCAGCGTCATTCCTCGTCTTGCATCTGCAACCTCTTGAGCTTCCGCTTCAAAGACAACTTCGTCGCCGCACTCACCCGATCAATGAAAAGCACCCCGTTGAGATGATCTGTCTCATGCTGAATCGCCCGCGCCAACAAACCATCACTCTCCAACACAATCGTCCGCCCATCCAACAAGCTCAACTCCACCTTCAACGTCTTCGGCCGCCGCACCTCCGCCTGAATCCCCTCGATACTCAAACATCCCTCCCGCGCCGACTCCTTCTCTTTCCCATAATCAATCTCCGGATTAAAGAACACCAACGGCATATAATCCTCCAAGTCGACATCCTCCCCATCCACTTTCAGAAAACTAATGCACTCCGGATCATGTGCCACATCCACCACCGCCAAACGCAAATCGATACCCACCTGGGGAGCAGCCAACCCAACTCCTTCCGCATCGATCATCGTTTCAATCATGTTCTCCGCCAACCTGCGAATCTCATCATCCACTTCCTTCACATCTCGACACTTCTTCCGAAGCACCGGATCACCAAATTGCCTTATCTCTAAAATCATGGATTCTCTTTCGCCTGTTCAAGTTTGATCCGCGCCGGAACATCCTTCAGCTCAATTCCAACCTCACTGAGACCCTCCCACACTTCAAAGAGTTTTCCAATCGTCGCCCCCTCATCCGCTTCCAACTCCAACTTCCGCCCCGGATTCACCGTCTCAAACGCACGCAAAAACTCCGCTAACTGCCCCTCCGGCACTTCCACCCCCTCTAACAAAATCTCCCCCGCCTTCGTCAAACCCAACACCGAACGCTCCTGCGTCACCTTCTCCGTCGGCACCTCCGCCACCGTCGGCAACGCAATCGGCACCACTGGCCGTGGCTTCTTGCGCGTCGACGTCACAATCACAAAAATCAACAGAATCGCCAAAATGTCGATCAACGGAACAATCGGCACATTATACGGCTTCCGCTGGGGTCGATAAATCTCCATCAGCCCTGCGAATCAATATGCTTGAAAAAAACATGCTGATGACAAGCCGACACCACCCGGCTCAACACCACTTCCAACCGCGCCGACATCGTCTCAATCTGCCGCGCAAAATAACTGTGCGCAATCACCGAAGGAACCGCCACCGCCAATCCCGCAATCGTCGTACTCAACGCCATCGCAATCCCCTTCGACAACTGGGAATAATCCGAATTCGCTCCGAAGTCCCGAAACACAATCACCAAGCCACTTGCCGTTCCCAACAAACCCAACAACGGCGCAATCGTGATCACCACCTCCAACACCGGAAGTCCCCCGTTCAACTTCACCACCTCCTCACGCGCACTCGTCTGCACCGCCTCCTGCACCTCAATCTGACTCCGCCCCGCATTCCGCAACGCCACCGTGCACAACCGCGCCAACGCCGTCTCCCCAGCCGCAAACTCCCCCTCCAACTCTCCCAGCGTGTCGTTCTCCAAATACTGATCAAACTGCTCCACCTGAATCGCCAAAGTCTCCGGCACAATCTTCCTCCGGCGCAAAGTCATCGCCTTCAACAAAATCACCGCCAACGCCACCACCGAACACACCACAATCGCCCACATAAACGGACCCCCCTCCGAAAAAAAACTCCACACCTGCCCCGAGGCATCTCCCACCGACGTTCCTGCAATTCCAAACATTTCCGAACCCGCTCAATCGCACATCTCCGCCCTCCCGCCAAACCCAAACCCCGTCCTCCAAGATTGACCAACCGCCCCCCAACTCCCACTCTTTCCCCGCATGGAACACGCCTCGGAATCCGAAGTCAACGAAGCCGGCAAACACGTCCGCTCCCTCCTCCAAGGGCTCAACTCCGTTATCTTCGGCCAACAAGAACTCGTTGAACTCGTCGTCACCGGCCTCCTCGCCCGCGGACACATCCTCCTCGAAGGCCTCCCCGGACTCGGAAAAACCGAACTCGTCAAAACCCTCTCCAAACTCCTCGCCCTCGACACCAAACGCGTCCAATTCACCCCCGACCTCCTCCCCGGCGACATCACCGGAAACCCCGTCCTCCAAGAAGTCGACGGCCGCCGCGAGTTCGTCTTCCAACCCGGACCCATCTTCACCAACCTCTGCCTCGCCGACGAAATCAACCGCGCCTCCCCAAAAACCCAATCCGCCCTCCTCGAAGCCATGCAAGAACGCCGCGTCACCGTCCTCGGCACCACCCACAACCTCCCTCAACCCTTCTTCGTCCTCGCCACCCAAAATCCCATCGAACTCGAAGGCACCTACCCCCTCCCCGAAGCCCAACTCGACCGCTTCCTCTTCAAACTCGAAGTCACCCGAAACACCCCCGAAACCCTCGAACGCATCATCACCACCCGCGACCTTGGCGCCGAACCAGACGTCACCCCCATCCTCAACACCGAAAACCTCCAACAAACCCTCGAACTCGTCCGCCGCATCTACCTCCCCGACGTCGTCGCCAACTACATCGCCCGCCTCGTCGATGCCACCCACCCCGGCCAATCCGCCGCCGCCGCCTCCATCAAATACGGCTCCTCCCCCCGCGCCGCCCTCTCCCTCGCCTCCGCCGCCCGCGCCCGCGCCCTCATCAACGAACGCACCCACGCCTCCTTCGAAGACGTCAAATTCATCGCCCCCGCCGTCCTCCGTCACCGCATCCTGTTAGAATACAACGCCCGCGTCGAAGGCCTCACCACCAACGACCTCGTCAAACGCATCCTCGACGAAGTCCCCACCCAAACCGAAGCCGTCCCCAAAACCCTCACCTCCGCCTGACGCCATGGCACTCCTCCGCACCCTTCTCCTCACCCTCGTCGGCGCCTCCTCCCTCCCCGCCCAAAGCGAACTCTACAAAATCCTCTACAACCCCAAGACCGGAAGCTCCTTCAAAGTCACCTCCATGGCCGGACAACTCCCCCCCTCCGGCTACATGCCCATCCGCATCGAAGCCAAAAACGGCGAAAAAGTTCCCCTCCGCTGGACCCTCGACTTCCTCTCCGCCGACACCAGCTTCAGCGACAACAACGAAAACCGCCTCGAATCCTCCTTCGAAATCGCCTGCGAACCGGGCCGCCGCGAAACCGTCGAATTCCTCGTCCCCCTCGTCACCTGCTTCAGCGACGCTCACTACAACCAAAACTGCCTCCTCGAAATGGACGTCATCTGCCGCCCCCTCATGATCTCCGGAAACGGCTCCCTCTACGGCGACTTCCACGAATCCTGGCCCGCCGTCCTCCTCAGCGAAGAACTCTTCACCCCCAACGCCTCCGCTCTCGACGCCGCCACCAAACCCGGCCTCAGCTCCCGCGGCTCCCTCGCCTTCGGCTCCAAATTCAACACCTCCAGCCTCTCCAACGACTGGCGCGCCTACTCCGGTTTCGACGTCTTCATGATCACCGCCGACGAATGGCGCCGCACCTCCCCCGGCGCAAAAACCGCCATCCTCAAATGGAACCGCCTCGGCGGTCGCATCCACCTCTACACCACCTACCCCTCCGAAACCCCCGTCTCCCTCAACATCAACTCCGACCCCAACGGCCTCCGCTCCTGGGGCCAAGTCCGCACCTTCCCCCTCGCTCCCCAAAACCACCTCGACCCCTCCGAAACCATCTCCCGCATCACCACCAGCTCCAGCGGAATGCCCCCCGACAGCAAACTCCAAATCCTCGTCGACCAATTCCGCAGCGCCTGGCCGCTGCAAGCCGCTTTCGGCTCCCGCTCCTTCAACCCCATCTTCTTCATCCTCATCCTCATCATCTTCGGCGTCCTCGTCGGCCCCATAAACCTCTTCGTCTTCGCCAAATCCGGCCAACGTCACAAACTCTTCCTCACCACCCCCATCATCTCCCTCGCCGCCTCCCTCCTCCTCCTCATCGTCATCCTCTTCCAAGACGGCTTCGGCGGCCGCGGCTTCCGCCTCGCCCTCATCGAAGTCCAACCCGACGAAAACACCGCCTACCTCAGCCAAACCCAAATCGCCCGCACCGGCGTCCTCCTCAACACCTCCTTCAAAGTCACCAACGACGCCATCATCTCTCCCCTCCTCCTCAACGAATCCCGCTGGGCCCGCGTCACCCGCACCAACGACGGCGGCTCCGGCCGCTACAAACTCGCCGCCTCCAACGACAACCTCATCCGCCACACCGGCGACTGGTTCAAATCACGCTCCGAATACGGCCACCTCCTCACCTCCGTCCAACCCACCCGCGGCCGCCTCGAACTCCTCAACTCCTCCGGACCTCCCACCCTCGCCTCCACCTTCGACTTCGACCTCGCACCCGTTTACTACCTCGATAGTCAAAACCAAATCTGGACCACCCCGAAAATCGCCAAAGGCCAACGCGTCCAACTCACCCTCTCCAACGACAAAGACCTCGACAAATGGGTCAACCAACAACGTCTCCGCTTCCACCCCCTTGACTCCCGCCGACTCGACAACATCTCCGATCGCTCCGAACACTTCCTCGCCGCCTCCACCTCCGCCCCCTTCATCGAAACCCTCGGCACCATCAACTGGACCCAAAACGACGCCCTCATCGCCGGACCTGTCGTCCGACCCTAAACTCTCTTCAACACCCGCACCAATTCCCTCCCCTCTCGCCCTCCATACCCCACCCCCGGCACCCACTCCGCCTCCAACTCGAAGCCCTCCCCAAACAACCCGTCCAACTCCTCCCGCGTCACCCCATACGGCGGCCCCTTCCCCTCATTCCCCGGCGTCAGAAAAAAAATCGCCACCAAACACTCCCCCTCCCCCAACCACACCCTCGCTGCCTCCGCATACCGCTCCCGCTCCTCCGGCTCAATCGCACAAAAACAAGTATGCTCAAAAATCGCCGTCACCCTCCCCGCCTCCGCCTCAAAAAAATCCCCCACCTCCAACTCCGGATTGCCCCCCACCACCAACTCCTGCCCCCGCTCCACCGCCAACGGCGCCACATCCAAACCCCACACCTCCAGACTCTTCCCAGCCAACCAACGCGCATCATGGCCCAAACCACAACCCGGCACCAAAACAGTCCCCCCACCCCAGACTTCACTCCCAAACCGCTCCCAAATCTCCCCCAACGGCGGCGCCGCCTCACCCTTATCCCACGGCGTATCCCCCTCCAAATACCGCGCGTTCCAATCCATCACATCTTCCGCAAATAATCCGGCACCTGCTCCTTCTGCACCGACGGCGGCATCGTCGCATTCCCAAAATGGATCACCGCTCCCACCCCCGCCGCATGCGGAGCACCCAACAACAACCGCGGCTCCACCTCCGGAAACACATAACGCCGATTCTTCCGCGCGCGCCACCACGTCACCAACACCGAACCCAAAATCACCAACAAAGACGCTCCCACCGTCGCAAACAACACCGTCTTCTCCTTCCCCCGGTCCAGCTGCCGCCTCACCTCCTCCGCACCCGCCACCACCTCCAACTCCCCCACCCCGGCCAACGCCCGCCCCTCCCCTCGGGCCTCCGCAATCTCCTTCTCCATCCAATACAACCGAATCGATAACGACGTCGAAAACACCTCCAGCTGCGACGAAACCTCACTCCGCGTATTCGCCTGCTCAATCGCATGCATCAACGCCTGCCGCACCGCCCCCTTCGGCATCACCTGACCCACCTCCGGACTCATCACCATCAACGAACGATCCGGCGCACCCAGGAAATAATACACCAACGCCGTCAACCCACTACTCCTCCGAAAATGCGACTTGAACACCTCCCGAATCTCCCCCTCCTCCGGAATCACCTGCTTCTCATCAAACAGATAAACAAACAAATCAATCTCCGAATCCCCCGCATGATAATCCAAAAACACCTGCCGATCCGCCAACTCCTGCCGCGACAACAAACTCTGCGGATCCAACAAATACGTCGCCGGCCTCTTCGCAAAATACGCATCCAAATACTGCCCCTCAATCTCCGGCGGCAACTCCTCCACCACCTCCTCCGCCACCTCAACCTCTTCCGGCAACGGCTCGAACAAATCAGTGTAGCTCACTCCACCCGGAACCTCCCGAAACAACGCCCTCCCGATTTCCAACTCACCCTCCCTCAACAAATCCAACTCCTCGAGCGTCCACACCGGCAAATCCGGATACTCCCTCACCAACGGGAAATCCAACTCCTCCAATGGCACATCCACCTCCACATTCGGCGGAATCACAGGCAACTCCCCCTCCTGACCACTCAGCCCCGGCGACCACCACAACAACCCCAAAACAACCAAGACCCCAACCCCCCTCATCTAACTCTTCTTCTCCTTCACATCCGACTTCTGCCGATGCCGCGAACGAATCCGCTGCAACAACTCCTCCGCCTCCGCATTCTTCCCCCCCACCTCAAACCGCTCCGGCTCCCGCTTCGCCCGCTTCGATCGCCTCCGCAACGTCGCCGTCAGCTTCTGCATCACCGCCTCAATCCCCCGAAAATAATGCCCCTGCAAAAAATGCGGATGCCCCACCGACAACGCCGCAAACGTCTCCTCCTCACTCAAAAACGGCTGCAACGAATAACCATAAGTCAACCCCGCCGCCTTCCCCGCCACATCAATCGTCAACAAAATCCCGCACTCATTCGGCCGCGACACCTCAACATCCACAAAAGCCCCCCGGTTCAACAACCAAAACCCAAACTGCCGCAAATGCGCCACCTCCTCAAACGCCCCCGCATACACCGCAAAAAACAACTGCGGAAACTTCGTCTCAAACTCATTCATCAACAGCCGAATCTGCTTCCGCTCCCGCGCCCGCAACACCCCCGCCGCATCCGACAACGCCGCCAAACGCACATCATCATCCCCAAACAACTCATCCACATCCTTCATATCAAAACCACAATGCGGACAAGTCACCGCCGAACGGTGAATTCGCTGCACACATCGAGGACACTTCGTCATAACTCCTAAGCTGAACTCGCAGGCTGAGGTCACCCGATCAACCGGTCAAAACCAGAAATCGTCACCCCATGGAACACCTTCCCTTCTAGCACATCCCTTGCCGAAATCCCCAAATTCCCCGACCAGAGAACTTAGCTTTCCCATAAGGTTTTTCTCCTACCAAAAAAACGACATCCTCCCTTAACTCCCAACTGCCACCCATGCTCCGTCTCCTCCTCTTCCTCGGCCTCTCCACAGCCATCGCAAAAAGCGAACTCACGATGCTCCAAAAAACAGGTATGATGGGCTCCATCGTCCTCATCGAAGGCGAAAACTCCAGCGGAACAGGCTTCCTCGCCCGCGAAAACCAACAAATCTTTCTCTACACCGCCGCCCACGTCCTCAGCGGAAACTCCACCCTCTCCTTCACCCTCACCGACGGCACCAAACTCAAACAACTCTCCCGCCTCCAAATCGCCGACGACGTCGACGTCGCCCGCTTCCTCGTCTCCGACAAACTCACCAAAGCCATCCCCCGCTGGCACAAAAAAGAAGAACGCATCGCCATCCACGCCCCCATCGCCGCCTTCGGCAACAGCGACGGCACCGGCGTCATCACCCTCTCCGACGGAAAAATCCTCGGAATAGGCAAAGAAAACTACGAAGTCTCCACCGAAATCATCCAAGGCAACAGCGGGGGCCCCATCATCCACATCAAAACTGGCCTCGTCATCGGCATCGCTACCCACCTCATCGCACCCCGCGAAGACATCTGGGCCCAGGAAACCCGTTTCAAAAGCGTTCGCCGCTTCGCCGCCCGCCTCGACCGCAACATCAAATGGTTCAATACCGACTTCAAAACCTTCAGCAACGAAATGCAAACCATCCACAACTTCGACCGCAAAACCCAACTCGTCTTCGCCTTCGCCGAACTCCAACCCTACCGCGACGGCCTCCGTCTCGACACCGAAGTCGGCGGCGGTCGCACCGCCGACCAAATCTTCACCCAAAATCGCGACAACCCCGCCGTCCAAGGCCTCATCAAACTCAACGAAAACGTTCTCCGCTATCAGCAGAGCTACAACGACCACGCCCTCATAGGCAAATACCTCGAATTTTACCGCTACATCTACAAAACCGCCGAAACCCAGACCCGCACCTTCCTCCCCTCCCGCTTCACCCGCTTCCACCGCGAAGATGCCGACCTCTCCCTCCAACACCGAAAAAAAGCCGTCGAATCCCTCGTCGCCACCATCAAAGAATTCCAACACCTCCAAAAACGAGTGCGCTAGTGTAGTGAACAAAGGACCACGACCCGCCTTCCACACCCTTGCCCAAACTTCTCCAACTTCATCTCCTCGTCGCCCTCTGGAGCCTCACCGGCATCCTCTCCCAATTCATCAACCTCGAGATTGGCTCCCTCGTCTTCTGGCGCACCACCCTCGCCACCGCCACCCTCGCCCTAATCCTCAAACTGCGCAGACAACCTCTCCTCCTCCCCAACAATCACCTCCCCCTCGCCCTCGTCAGCGGCTTCCTCCTCGGCATCCACTGGCTCTGCTTCTTCGGCGCCATCGCCGTCTCCAATGTCTCCGTTGGCCTCGCCGGCTTCGCTTCCACCTCCCTCTTCACCGCTCTCCTCGAACCCCTCTTCGAAAAGCGCCGCCTCCGCACCCGCGAAATCACTCTCGCCCTCCTCGGCGGCTCCGGCCTCCTCATCATCTTCGGTGCCGACACCCGCGTCCCCAATGCCTCCCTCGGCATCGCCATCGCCCTCCTTGGAGCCCTCCTCGCCGCCCTTTATTCCCTCATCAGCCGTAAGCTCGTTCTCGCACAAATCCCCGGCCCTCAAATCATCCTCACCCAACTTCCCGCCTCCACCCTCGCCGCCCTCCTCACTCTCCCCGTTCTCCCCTTCTCTCCTCCCGCCCCCACCGACTGGCCCTGGCTCCTCATCCTCTCCCTCGCCTGCACCGTCTTCGCCTACCTCTGGTACGCCCGTCTCCTCCAATCCCTCACCGCCTACACCACCAACCTCGCCATCAACTTCGAACCCGTCTACGGCATCCTCATGGCCGCCGCCCTCTTCCACGAACACCACTCCCTCACTCCCCAATTCTACCTCGGCACCCTCACCATCCTCGCCGCCAACTTCCTCCACTCCTTTAAACCCCAATAAAAATCCCCCTTCAAAACCCAATCTTCGCGCCCTTTGCGGCCTTCTGTTCAACAAACAAAACGAACTCCCCCAAAACCAAATCCGCACCCCAAGCTAAACACGAAGAATCGCTCGCTACCCCTTCAATACCTCCCCACCCATCACCACCATCTCCACTGCCCCCTTCAAAGTCTTGCCCAAAAACGGCGTATTCGCACTCTTCGACGTCATAAACTCCTTCGAAAACGTCGTCTCCCCCCCCGGATCAAACACAATCAACTCCGCCCGCTTCCCCTCCACAATCGGCACCGCCTCCAACCCCATCAACCGCCGCGGCTCCGCCGAATAACGCTTCACCAACACATCCCACCCCAACACCCCCGGCGACACATACGCATCAAACAAACTCACCAACGCCGTCTCCAAACCCGTAATCCCATTCGGCGCACTCACAAAATCCTGTGCCTTCTCAAACTCCGAATGCGGCGCATGATCCGTCGCAATCAAATCAAACACCCCCTCCTTCAAACCCTCCAACAAAGCCGCATTATCCTCCGCCAAGCGCAATGGCGGATTCATCTTATAATGCGTATCAAAATCCCCGATATCCTCCTCGTTGAACAACAAATGATGCGGCGACACCTCACACGTCACCTGCGCACCCATCTCCTTCCACCACCGAATCGTCTCCATCCCCAAACGCGACGAAACATGCTGAATATGCACATGCGCTCCCGCGTAATGCGCAATCCGAATATCCCGATCAATAAACAGCTCTTCCGCAATCGCCGGCGTCCCCTCCACCCCCAACTCATAACTCTTCTTCCCCTCATTCATCGCCCGCGCTCCCGCCAAACTCGGCTCCTCGCAATGACTCGCGAAAAACATCCCGAACTCCTTCGCATACCTCATCGCCTGCAACAACAAATTCGCATCCGGCACCGCATCCCCGTCATCCGTCAACATCAGCACCCCCGCCTCCCGCATCCCGTCAATCCCCGCCATTTCCTTCCCTTCACGCCCCTTCGTAATACATCCCGAAGTATAAACCGGAATCCGCGACACCTCCCCCGCCCGATCCAAAACCATCTTCACCACCGCTGCCGAATCAATCGCCGGACTTGTGTTCGGCATCATCACCACCCCCGTAATCCCCCCATTGATCGCCGCCTCCGTCCCCGCCGCAATATCCTCCTTATGCGTCTGCCCCGGCTCCCGAAAATGCACATGCGCATCAAACATCGCCGGTGCAACAACCTTCCCCGCACAATCCACCACCCGCGCCCCCTCCGGCACCGGCAAACCCTCCCTCACACCCCGAATCATCCCCTCCTCCACCCACACATCCCCCCTCACCAACGGCCCCTCCTCACTCGCAATCTCACCACCCTGAAAAAACAACACCTCGCTCATCCCCCCCATCCTCGCCACCACCTGCCAACCTGCAAGCCCCCACCCCGCCCAAAAAAACCTCCTCCCCCTCCTAATCTCCTGTTCAAAACCAAAACCCATGCGATTAGGTTCACCCCACACATGACCACCGAAGAGCTCCGCGCCCACCTCGCCACCATCAAATACCCCGGCTTCTCCCGCGACATCGCCTCCTTCGGTCTCATCCGCCTCGCCGAAATGGTCGACGACACCGCCGACATCCACCTCCAAATCCAAACGAAAGACCCCAAGATTCCCCAAACCATCTTCCAAGACATCCACGCCCTCCTCGATCCCCTCCTCGGTGGACCCGAAAAAGTCAAAGTCGGCATCGACGTCAAAGACCCCCCCGCTCAAACCGGCACCGACACCGGCAAAGAATCCCTCCCCGGAGTCAAACACATCATCGCCGTCGCCTCCGGAAAAGGCGGCGTCGGCAAATCTACCGTCTCCTCAAACCTCGCCGTCGCCCTCGCCCAACAAGGACTCAAAGTCGGCCTCTGCGACTGCGACCTCTACGGCCCCTCCATCGCCCACATGTTCGGCGTCTCCAACCACAACCTCCAGGCCGACGACCAGGAAAACATCATCCCCATCGAAGCCCACGGACTCAAACTCATGTCCATGGGCTTCCTCCTCTCCGATTCCTCCCCCGTCATCGTCCGCGGCCCCCTCGCCAACCGCTACACCCAACAATTCCTCAAACAAGTCGCCTGGGGCGAACTCGACGTCCTCGTCCTCGACCTCCCCCCAGGCACCGGCGACATCCAGCTCACCATCGTCCAATCCGTCGCCCTCACTGGCGCCGTCATTGTCACCACCCCCCAGGAAGTCGCCCTCATCGACGCCCGTAAAGCCGTCACCATGTTCGCCAAAGTCAACGTTCCCATCCTCGGATTCATCGAAAACATGTCTTGGTTCGAATGCGACGCCGGTAAAAAATACCACCTCTTTGGCAACGGCGGCGGCAAACGCGAAGCCGAACGCCTCCAAGTCCCCCTCCTTGCACAAATTCCTCTGGAACCCCTCACGTGCACCCACGCCGACCAAGGCAAACCCCGCGTCATCAACTCCACAAACACCCCCTTCCACGAGGCCGCAAGCGCCCTCGTCTCGAACCAATTCTCGACTTGAGGAACCCCATTTGCTGATTGTTTCGCAGCAATTTTATGCAATCAGAATTCCCCCTTGCAGATAGACGAAATTGGTATGGAAATCGCTAGCGGAACAACTGATCAACACACACAATGGGATTCAAACGCGCCGGTAGAATCACCTACCAAGAACCAACAACACCAAAACATCTCCAGAACTTCCTCCACTCCCGCCTAGCCTTCATTCTCATGGGCTTCGCGGTCGCGATCCCCCTCGTCGCACCTGCTCTCGCCGAAACCTCCCAATTCTTCGAAAATGTCACCCACCTGCAGGCGATCGCGATCTGCATCGGCGCCATTCTCTGGCTCTGGGGAAGCATCCACGTCGCCGTCCACCTGAACCTCCACCCGGCCTGGGGCTTGCTCGGCCTCTTCTTCATTTTTGGCCTTATCCTCCTCATCTGGACCGGCACCCACCGAACTCGACAAATTCCCCAACAAACCCACTACGAACGAAGGTCCGCCTCATCCAGCCTGCCCATCCAACCCCGCACCCCGGCTGCCATCAATCGCCGCCGCCGCTAATCAAGCAAGCCCACCGAGACTAATTCTCGAACACCAAAGCTTCGCTGCCCGCCGCCAAAAGCTCGCGCGATCCCTCCGGTCGAATCTCCACCCGCTCACGCACACCCCCCGCTTCCCCCATCTTCAACGCCACCACCGCCGCAATCACCAACAGCGCGGCAATCAACCCTCCCAATATCCACTGTCCCCGCGAACTCGACTTCGACAGCTTCTTCACCATGAAAGCCACGTCCTCGTTCGACTGCTCCATCTTCTCCCGACTGTCCAAAGTCGCCTTCCGCAAATCCTCCATATCTCCCTTGAGATTGTTCAATCCATCATGCGTTGCATCCACCGCCTGCGACATCTCATCCGCCACCGATCCAAACGAACTCTGAATCGCACCCACCGAAGTCTCGATCCGCTCAAAACTCATCTCCATCCGCTCCACTCCCGTCCCGATTCCCGACACCCGATCCCCCAACTGCCCTAAATTCGACTGCACATCCAGCACCCCCACTTCCACCCGCTCAATTCCCGTCGAAACCTTCTTCACCCCCGTCGACACTTTCTGCACGTCCGTCGACACCGCACGCACCCCTGTCGACACCTCCTCCACTCCACTCGACACCTTAGTCACCCCCGTCTGCACCCGCTCAACCTCACCCGTCACCACATCGAAACCACCCAACAACTGCTCGTCCCGCTGATGGCTCGTTCCCACCTGCTCCCGAATCGTATGCAACACCTGTCCCACCTCTTCCTGCCGCGAGCGCACCTGCTCAATCCCCTCGAAAGCCGCCGGAAACGGCGTCAACGCCTTCTGCACTTCTCGCCGCTGCTCCGACTCATAATCCATCCGCTCCCGAATATCTTCCGTCATCGAAAGCAAACTCGCATAATTCGCTTTCAACTCCGTCAACTCACTCTCCAAAAGTTTCTCCCGACGACGATTTCCCCGCCCAAAAAACTGGCTCCAGAATCCTTCCTTCACCTCGACCGGCTTGAAACCCATCTCCCGATTCGTCTGTTCCCAAACACTCTTCGACGTGTCCCCCTCAAACGGAACATCCTCCAGCTTCTTGGACTCGCTTCCCGCTTTCGGGGCAACCGGCACAGGCACTTCCAAGAAAGGTCCCGGCGACGTTTTAAATGGAGAAACACTCGTATTCACAAGCAAATGAGACTCCCCAAAACCTCACTTGTCATTCGCTAGTGAACACGAATCTGGCATGCATAATTTTGAAAAAATACTGACGAAACCACCCACTTCCCAACCGAAAACCAGCGAGAAAAACCCAGCCTCCTGAAAACAAACCTCCCAAATTTTTAGAAAACCCCCGTCTAACACTCACCACTCGTCCGGACGCATCGCAAAAAACGCCGCCAAAACCTCATACAGCGGCTCATGTTCCCGCCGCAATTGCTTAGGTTTCTCAAAGAATGTTTCCGTCGCCACCGCAAAAAACTCCGCTTCATTCTTCGTCCCATAATCATCCAGCACCGTCGCCCGCCCCGCCTGCACATCATCTAACAGGTCCTCGTAACTCTCCTGAAACACCTCACTCCACTCCTCCACATCCCCCCCTTTCGGTAACTGCGGAAACCCATCTGCCGGACCATTCACCGTATCCAACTGATGCGCGAACTCATGCATCACCAGATTGTGCCCGTCCTCTTCATTCAACCCTCCCTGCTGCACACTCTGCCAAGACAACACCACCGAACCCGTACTCCAACTCTCCCCCAACCGAATCTCCGCATCCTCATCAAGCCGCTGCCGCGACCGATACGCCCCCGGATAAATCAAAATCGCCTTCAACTTGGGATACGGCACCCCCCTCTGATTCGCCCACAGCAGACACGCCTGCGCAGCAATCACGAACCGCATCTCCTCCGTCACCTCCGGCACCCCCCCACAAGGCTCGAACACCTTCTCATCCAAAAACACCAAAGCCAACCCCTCCACCCGCTTCCGAACCTCCGCCGGCAACCGGTCCCACATCGGCCACTGCCCGCGCACCAAAGCATCTTGCCCCTCCGTAAACCCTCCCGCCATCAACTCTCCCCGCCGTGCCTTCTTCTTCCCCGCATGAATCATCCCCCCCACA
>JBCCZX010000063.1:0-15708 GCA_039186735.1 Verrucomicrobiota bacterium
CGTCTTCTGCCTCGACCGCCTCATGCCCACTCCCGCCTGGCTGCGCCTCACCATCTTCATCTCCGGCACCTCCCTGTTCGCCTTCTTCGCCCCCTACTGGCTCAACCGATGGGTCCTCAAACACCGTCGCGAAAACCAACTCGCCCGCCTCATCTCCCAAAAATTTCCTCGCCTCGGCGACCGCCTCCTCGGCGTCCTCGAACTCTCGAACCAAAACGAATCCGAAGCCACCCTCTCCTCAGCTCTCCGGGAAGCCGCCACCAAAGATGTCGCCGCTGCCGCCGCTCAACGCGACTTCTCCCAAGCCCTCCCCAACAACCGCAACCGCATCGGCTTAACTCTCGTGGCCTCCCTCCTCATCGCCGCCATCACCGCCTTCATCATCCTTCCCAAAGCCGGCTTCAACGCCCTCCAACGCTGGCTCTTCCCCCTCTCCGACACCCCTCGCTACACCCTCACAAAATTCAACGAACACCTCCCCTCCAAACTCATCGTCCCTCTCGGCGAGCCCTTCCACCTCCACGTCGACCTCGCCTCCGATACCGAAACCCGACCCGAAAAAGCCAAAGCCCGCTACGGCGCTCAAAACTGGCTCAACTCGCCCCGCCAAAACAACACCTACGCCTTCAAGTTCCCCGCCCAACAAAGCGAAGGCACCGTCGCCATCCTCGCTGGCGACGCCCGCGCCAAAATCAAAGTCATCCCCACCCTCCCTCCCACCCTCGAATCCGTTGAAGCCACCGTCACCTACCCCGACTACCTTCAACTCCCTCCCCAATTACTCGACATCCGCTCCGGCACACTCTCCATCCTCAAAGGCAGCGACGTCCAACTCCACGCCAACGCCTCCCGCACCCTCGCACGCGGACAACTCGAATGGCGCCCCTTCGACTCCCAAACCGTCACTGGCGACTCCACTCAGGAACCTCTCGAACGACTCACCGCAAGCGCCTCCTCGCCCCGCATCTCCTACCCACCCGTCTCCATGCCCGCTCACCCTGCCGAAATTCGCCTCTCCTGGCGTGACAACCTCGGCCTCGACGGCACTGAACGCTTCCGCCTTCGCCTCGAATCACTCGATGACGAACCTCCCACCATCTACATGCAAGGCATCGAACGCCAAATCGCCATCCTCCCCGAGGAAACCCTCGAATTCGAAATCCTCGCCGAAGACGACTTCGGCCTCCAACTCTTCGGCCTCGAATGGTCCGGTGAATTTACCAAACCCTCCGCCGACTCTCCCGCAAATGGCGAAATCATTCTCGCCGAAGGAGCTCCCGATGTCCGCCGCCTCGCTCTCGAAACCGTCTTCTCACCCATCGTCCACGACATCGCCCCTCAAAAACTCACCCTTCGCGCCTTCACCCAAGACTACCTTCCCGACCGCGGTCGCATCTACTCCCAACCCATCACCCTCTTCATCCTCAGCCGCGACGAACATGCCCAACTCCTCAAGGACAAGTTCGATCGCCTCATCGGCGAACTCGAAGACGCCGCACGAAAAGAACAAGCCAACCTCGACGAAAACCTCCGCCTCGAACGCCTCGACCCCAACAAACTTCGCGAAAAAACAAATCAAGACCGCCTCGAAAAATCCCGCGCCAGCGAACAAGAAAACATGGAAAAAATGGACGAGATGTCCAAGCGCATGGAAGAGCTCTTCCAAGATGCTCTCCGCAACGGCGAAATCGAAGAAAAGACCATGCAGAAACTCTCGCAAACCCAGCAAAAAATGCGCGAGCTCGCCGAACAAGACCTTCCCGACGTCGAAAAACAACTCCGGAAATCACAGGACAATCGCTCCACTCCCGAACAATCCCAAAAAGACCTCTCAAAGGCCACCGAAGAACAACAAGAGGCTCTCAAAAAAATGAAAGACACTCTCGAAAACGCCAATGATGCCAACCGCGATTTCGAAGCAGCCACCTTCGTCAATCGTCTCAAACGGGCCGCCTCCGAACAAGATGGCATCGCCTCCTCACTCCAAGATTCCTTCGAACGCCTCGCCGGCCTCCGCTCCTTTGAAGTCGATCCCTCCGACGAACGAATCCTCGGCGAACTCGCCATGCAACAAAAGCGCACCGCCTCCGACGTCATGTGGATTCAAGAAGACCTCGGCCACTTCTACGCCCGAACCGAAAAAGAACTCCACAAAATCCTCCTCGACGAAATGGCAGGCTCCGGCATCGAGTCGAGCCTCGAAAACAACCGCGAACGCATCTCCCGCAACCTCACCTTCCGGAGCATCGTCTTCTCGAAAAAGTGGGCCAACCAACTGCGAGCATGGGCCAAAATGCTCGAAGGCGACGCTAACGGAGGGGGTGGCGCCGGCGGCGGCGGTGGAGGTGGCGGACCATCCATGGAAGATCAAGACTTTGAGTTTATGTTGAAAGTGATGCGCATGATCCAAACTGAACAAGACATCCGCGCACGCGTCCGCGCCCTCGAACAACTGCGCCGCTCTCTCGACAACCGCGGCA
Source organism: Verrucomicrobiota bacterium (assembly GCA_039186735.1). GTDB lineage: Bacteria > Verrucomicrobiota > Verrucomicrobiia > Verrucomicrobiales > Akkermansiaceae > Roseibacillus. The sequence goes on from JBCCZX010000063.1 coordinate 2,481, forward strand.
TCAATCCTCCCTCGCGCCTGCCATGAAATCACTCCTCCTGCTCCTCATCTTCAACGCCGCATCGCTTGCCGAACAGACAACCGACATCGCAGCTACCGCTGAAGAACTCGCCGAAGCGCAAGACGAACTCTCTGCCGACGTCATGGAACTCGTCGAAGAACAAACCGTTCCCCAAGTCATCGAACTCCTCGAAGAAGTCGAAGACATCATGGCCGAAGTGATCGATGCCCTCATCGAAGTCGAAACCGGCGGTCCCACCATCGCTGCACAAACAGAAATCATCGAAAAAATCTTCGAAGCCGCCAAACAACGCCAACAAGCAGGCGGTTCCTCAGAAGAATCCCAAGAAAACATGGGAGCCATGCTCGACATGATGGAACGCATGATGGGCCGGGAACCCAGCCCCTCCGAAGGCCAACAACCCGGCCAGGAAGGCCAACAACCCGGAAACCAAGGCGGCGAAGGCATGACTGGAGACTCCGACACCCCCAACAAGGACCTCGCCGGCGACAACAACGGCTCCAACCAACGACGCGTCATCCCCAAAAGCGCCGGACCAGCCGGACAAAGTCTCCCCGCCGAATTCCGGGCCCTCCTCGACGCCTACAATCGCAACTCCGACTCATGACTCGCCTCCTCCAATCAATCGCCCTCATCGCACTTCTCCATGATGCGCATGCTCAATCATTCCCGCGTCGCGAAATGGACCCCATCCCCCCAAAAGTCGACGCCATGTACACCCAAGGCCTGCGCTTCCTCGCCAAAAGTCAAAGTGAAGACGGCTCTTGGCCGGACCGCAATGGAGGGGAACCCGGCGTCGTCGGACTCTGCACCCTCGCTTTCCTCGCTCACGGCGAAGACCCCAACTTCGGTCCCTACGCAAAAAACATCGCGCGCGCCCTATCCTACATCCTCGAGAACCAAAGCAGCTCCAACGGCTACATCGGCAACAGCATGTACAACCACGGCTTCGCAACCCTTGCTCTCGCCGAAGCCTACGGTGTCGTCAATGACCCCCGCCTCGCTCCTGCTCTCTCCCAAGCCGTCGAACTCATCCTCTCTGCCCAAGAACGCAATCGCTTCGGGGCCTGGCGCTACACCCCGGACAGCCACGATGCCGACACCACCGTCTCCGGATGCCAAATCGTCGCCCTCCTCGCGGCCCGCAATGCCGGCCTACCCGTGCCCGACAAAGCCATCGAAAAAGCCCTCGAATACATGAACCGCTGCCGCTCCAATCGCGGCGGCTACGGCTACACCTCGGCTTCCGGCGAAAAACCCACCCTCACCGCCATCGGCGTCACCTGCCTCGCTCTCGCCAAACAAAAAGATGACAAAGGCTTCCGCACCAGCATCGAATACCTCCGCGAAAACCTCAACTACCGCGACCGCTTCTACCCTTACTACTTCGAATACTACATGTCCCAAGCCCTCTTCCACGGCGACGAAGAACTCTGGACCTCTTGGAATGCCACCAACATCCGCTACCTCTCCGCCCTCCAAAGCCGCGAAGGCTCCTGGCCCGGCACCAAGGGCCCCTACTTTTCAACCGCCGGTGCCCTCTTATCCCTCGCCCTGAATTACCGCTTTTTGCCGATCTACGAAAAATGATTTCAGCCACAACACTCCTTCTCTCACTGACCCTTCTCTCCGCAGAAGAATCAGGCCGCGACCTCCTACGCTTCAAAAACGGTGATGTCCTCCACGGCACTTACCTCGGCCTCGACGAAGGCCCCGTCGCACTCTGGAAAAGTAACGAAGCCGAAGACCAAATTGCCTTCAACACCATCAACCTCCGCAAACTCCTCTTCAACAAAGGCCGCGCAAAAAAAGCCATCACCACCACCGGCCTCATCGAACTCGTCAACGGTGACCTCATCCCCGGCTCCATCTCCTCCCTCGGCTCCGAGTCCGTAACCATCCAAACCGACTTCGCCGGCCTCATCACCCTTCCTCGCTCACAAGTCGTTCGCCTCAGTCCCAATCCCCACGGCGGCCCTCCCATCTACGTCGGACCCTTCTCCGAAGAAGGGTGGCAAATCCTTCCCTCATCTTCTCAAGAGAACCAAACGCCCGATGAAGAAGCGGAATCGAAAAACAAGGACTGGACCTTCGCTTCCGCATCCTGGTACAGCCAATCTTCTCGACCCCTCGTCCTCGACACCAATCTGAGTGACCGTGTCTCCATCCGCTTCAACCTCGCTTGGAAAAATCAACTCAACTGCACAGTCGCCTTCTTCGCCGACTTCAAAAAACCCGCCCCGCCCGAGCAAGACGACGCCGAAGACCAAGCCAAACCCGGCATCCTCCAACCCATCAACCTCCTCGACGCCGGTGGCCGGGGCTCTCAAGCAGAAACCTACGGCACCGCCTACATCCTCAGCCTCCACCCCTCCTACATGCGCCTCCACCGCAGCTTCTTCAACAAAGATGGCAAACCCGAAACCACCTCCTTCAAAACCGCAACCGGCAATTTCCAACTCCGCGACCTCTTCACGGCCGACATCGAAATCCGCTGCGACCGCATCGCTGGTACCGTCACCCTCTTCGCCAACGGCAACTACTGCGCCGATTGGGCCGACCTCACCGACCCCCTCGAAACCGGACGCCGCCTCGCCTTCGCCACCAACGGCGGATGCCGCGTCCGCATCAGTGACGTCGTCATCTCGAACTGGAACGGCATGCCAGACTCCGCTCGCAGCATGCAAACCGAATCCAGCGACGTCTTTCTCCTCTCCAATGGCACCGACCGCATTTCAGGCCAACTCCTCACCCTCGAAGAAGACATCTACCGCCTCGAAACGAACTACGGCGAATTCATGGTCCCCGCCCGGGACGTCCAAGATATCTACCTCGCTTCCGACACCCAAGACGAACCTTCCGAACCCTCCAAAGAATCCGTCCTCATCTCTCTCCAGCCATCCGGTCGCCTCACCTTCGAACCAAAAAGCGGATTCGCAGGAAAATTAAACGGCTCCCACCCCATTGCAGGAATCCTCAACTTCAATCTCGAATACGCCTACCTCCTCGAATTCGATCCTGAGAGCTCCATCTTCGATAACTGGGATGAAGAATTTTAAGATCCACCTCTCCCTACTTCTCGCTCCGGCTCTTCTCGGAGACACCCTGACCCTCCAGTCGGGGCACTCCTTCAGTGGCGATGTTTTAGCGAGCTCACCATCCGAGGGTTTGCAAATCAACACCCCCCGCTCTCCCGATACGCTGTCCTTTAAGAACGAAAGCCTCTGGGAACTCTCATTCGAACACACTCCCGAAAATGCACCCCTGATGACGGAGCGTCTCATCTTGTCGAATGCCGACCTCCTCCCAGGCAACCTAACGGCCCTTGATAACTCCCACCTCACCCTCGAAGGACTTCTGGAAGGTCAGCTCTTGATTCCACGCGAACATGCCAGAACGCTCCGCTTCGGCATCCGTCCTCAAAACCTCGTCTTCCAGGGACCAGCACCCCTCGAAAACTGGAGCGAAATGCCGGATGACTGGGAACTCGATTCCCAATCGCGTCTCCGCATCACCTCTCGCGGGAGCTGCTCCCAAGACGTCGACATGGCCCGCCAATTCATCCTCCAATTCAGAGCAGAATGGTTCAAAGCGCCAAACATCAGACTCTACTTTTGTGACGAAGGCTCTTCCAACCAGTTCAGCGACCGCTACTACATTGAAATCAATCGCATGGGCCTCCAACTCAAGCGAGAGAACTCCGACCCCGCCTCCCGCTGGCAAACCCTGCTCCAACTTCCTCCGAGTATCGAAGCATTCGATGACCAGTCCATCGACGTCGAAATTCGGGGTAACCGTCTCCTCGGCACTCTCGAAGTCTCCCTCGATGGCAATCTCCTCCGCAAACTCGAAGACCCCGCCACTCGAACCGTCGGAACTCGAATCGTCATTGCCAAATCCGCCAACGACAACAGCACCACTTACCTCTCCAACCTCAACGTTTATTCCTGGGACGCAGTCTCCCAAATTCATCTCTCCGAATCACCAGGCAGCTCCGATTCAGACACTCTCGTCGACATCGAAGGAAAGCGAATGTCTGGAACAATTTCCGCCTTGAATCCAAAGAGCGCCGACTCGGAAGCCTTTTTCACGTTCGCCAGCCCGTTCACCGAAGAGCCCATCCAAGTTCCTGCCAATCGAACAACCCTGATTCATTTCAAGAGCACCGAACCTCCTCAACTTCCCCCACCGCCTTTCGTCTTGGAATTCATCAACGATGGCGTCCTCTCCGCCAACTCCTTCCAACTCACCTCCGATGAAATCTCCCTCGATCACCCTCTCCTCGGACAACTCACTCTTCCGCGCGAACTCCTCACCCTCGTTCGAACCCATCAACCCGCCTCAGAATGATCGCCATACTCCTCGCTACAATTCTCCCCGTCTCAAACCCGGCACTCTCAACAGAAACATCGAACATCAATTTTCTAGGGGGAGATTCCCTTCCCGGCGCTGCCATCGAATTTGATGCCGAAGGCTTTCTCGTCTGGAAATCAGACGCACTAACCAACGAGACCGTTCGCATCAACCCCGCGAGTATCGACTCCATCGTTCTCCCTCCCTCCGACCCTCACCAATCCGAAGGCCCCGTCGCCCAAGTCCGATTTCAACCTCATTTCGATGGCTTCGCTGACATCCTGAAAGCCGATAAACTCAGCTTCGACCAAGACAACATCGAGATCCAAACCTGGTTCGCAAACAACCTCACCCTGCGACGAACAATGGTCCAAACGATTGAAGTCGACCAAGCCTCCCCCTCCCTCTTCAAAGGACCGGGTCGCATCGCAGACTGGACCGAAGTCGATGGCGAAGGCTCGTGGCGAATCGAAGGCCGAAACCTCATCGCCAGCGGCTCAGGTTCAATCGCCCGGGAATTCCCCGACCTGCCTGATAAACTCCACATCAGCTTCGGATTGGAATTCGAAAACTTCCCCTACCTCCAAATGCAATGCTTCGCAACCGACGCCGAAAATGCCATCCCCGCTTCCGGCTACTCTCTTCTCATCCAAGGAAGCTACGTTCAGCTCCGAAAACGAAAAGACGGCCGCTCCGTCATGCTCCCCGAAAACCTCCCCCAGGAACTCCCGGACTTTGACCGCATCGAACACACCGTAATCGACGTCTACCTCGACCGCACAAACGGACTCTTCTCACTCTACATCGATGGAAAAACCGTCGCCTCATGGAAAGATCCCGAACCCATCAACGGCGGCAACTGGTTCCACTTTTCATCCTCCCGCGACCGGCAGCACACTCTCTCAAACCTGACCCTGCGAAACTGGGATGGCCGCCTTCCCGAAACATTTCATTCTCAAGACTCCGACGAAAACCTGCCTGGTGAAGGCCAGCAAATCGCCCTACAAAATGGCGACACCATTCTCGGCGAGGCCAACGCCATCCAAAATGGCAAACTCCTCATCTCTACCGAATTTGCCGACATAAAAATCCCCATCGAACGCCTCAGCTCATTCCAAGTCACGAGCGAAGAAGCACACGAAAAGCCACGGATGTGGTCAGGCGACGTCCGTGCATACTTCGTCGATGGCGGCCACGTGACCCTGCGGCTACAAAGCCTCAACTCGGAGTTCATTACCGGCTATTCCCAAGTCTTCGGAGAAGCCACCTTCATCCTGGCTGCCTTCTCTCGTATTGAATTCAATCCTTACGAAGACGATTTCCGAATCAGCAGAGGACACCCATTTTGACGCAATCGGTCGCCCTGCGGGTTTCCATTCTTCTCTCCTTTCGTTTTTGCTGAGCTCTCCGTGCGCGTTCCTCTCTTCATCGCCATCCCTCTCTTATTCATCGTTCCCGTTTTGGTGTGGCTACTCTCCACCAGAGGATACGATTTCATGACTCCTCGCGAATTATCCGAAGCCGAACTCCGCCCCACATTCGCCTCGCCAGCCGATCCCGAACTCGTCGCCGCCCTCGAAACCAAAACCGCCCCAACTCCACCCGAACCCTCTGCCCCCCCGCTTCCTCGCATCCCCCTTGGCGACCTCGAAAAAGCCCCCGCCATTGACGAATACCGCATGGAATCCGCCATCGGAGCCCAGGCCCTCCTCGTTCTCGCCAACGAGCTTCTCGACGAAAAACAACCCCAACGGGCACTTCTCGCCTTCGAACGCATCATCGACTCCACCCCCCCCGGAGGCCCAGAACGACACGAAGCCAACCTCGCCCTCCCTTCGCTCATCGCCGAACTGCCACCCTGGAACGACGATTCCACCAAACGCACCCCCATCACCCTCAACTGCTCGACCTCCCGCCCCGAAGAAGAACTCCTGCCCGCTATCCGAAGTCTGCGCGCCTTTCTCCAACACGCGAGTAGCCAACTCTGTGACATCGAATTCACCCTCATTCCCGCTCCCGAACCAGAGGCGCCCCTCTCCTCCTTTCCCATCGCCGTCTGGCTCACCATCCCGGGCGAAGACCCCGACCAACCCGCCCTCCCCGTCAAAACCTTCAACCCCTCTCCAGATGCCGGCATCGCCCTCCCCCTCGCCAAAACCATCTACCACCTCCTCTCCACCCGCGTCCGCAACATCCCCGACCTCACCCCCCTACCTCCCATCCCTGAAGAAACAGAAATCAACAAACTCTTCCTCACCACCATCACCCGTCTCACCTGGCAAACCCTCCTCACCACTCCCTTCCAACCCGTCGCAGAAACCCTCCCCAACCCCGAAAGCCCCCAACCGCCAACCGAATCAGAACAGCCCACTCCCGAAAGCGACCAATAAATCCCAAGACAAGTCCCCAACCACGCGTTAGCTTCCGCGAAGTGTTGGATCAACTTTCCATCGTCCTTTTCTGGAGCTCTCTCCTTCTCGCAGAAAAACCACCCGTCGAAGACCTCGGCAATGGCCACTACCGCATCGGGCAGGTCACCTTCAAGGAAACCTCCCGCGAAATCTCCTTCCCTGCCGAAATCAACATGACCGAAGGCCTCCTCGAATACGCCATCGTCCACGAGAAGGGCAAAATCCACGAATCTCTCCTCCTCACCAACACTTCCGCCCTCAATATCAACATCGCACTCAAACTCCTCCGCTACCAAGAATCCCCCGAACTCTTTCCCATCCTCAACGAAAACTACGAATCCACCGGCAAATTCCCCGAACTCCCCGAATCACAAAAAACCGCCGCCCGCCTCCGCATTCTCCTCTCCTGGAACTTCGGGGGAAAAAGCCATCAACATTCCCTTAACGAACTCATCTACCACACCACCACCGAAAAACCCATGTCTCCAAAGCCATGGATCTATCAAGGCTCCTACCTCCACGAGGGCAAATTCAAAGCAGAAACCTCCGGCGATTACGCCGCCATCTACATCACCCGCTCCTCCCTCTTCAACTTCTCCGGCGATGACAACGGTAACGACGAAGTCTGGATCCCCAACCCCAAACTCACTCCCCCGGTTGGCACAAAAATCACCGTCACCCTCGCTCCCCTCCTCGACCACTCTCAAAACAATAAGCCATGAAACACCTCCTCACCATCATCCTCGCCTCCTGCGCCACACTCCCCGCACAAGAACCCAACCCCTACCTCTCTCTCAAACTCGAAGCCGAAAGAGCCATCTCCACCGGCGTCGCCTACCTTCAATCTCAACAACAGCCTGACGGAAACTGGGGAGACCCCAAAACCCCGGCTCTCACCGCTCTCGCCCTCACCGCCATCGTCCGCGACCCGAGCTTCAATCCCGAGGCCGAACTCCCCGCATGGATCGCCAAAGGCTACAACTTCCTGCGCAGCAAACAAAAAAATGATGGCGGCATCTACGGCAAAGGCCTCGCAACCTACAACACCTCCACCGCCATCATGGCTTTCGTCTCTCTCGGAGACGAGCAAGACATTCCCCTTCTCCTCCAAGCCCGCAGATTTCTCATCAACCAACAAACCGACTGGGGCAACAAAGGCGAAACCGACGACCAGTTCGATGGTGGCATCGGCTACGGCGGCACCTACGCCCATTCCGACATGTCGAACACCTACCTCGCCCTCGAAGCCCTCTACCACACCAAACAACTCGCTTCCGACTCCAAGTTCGGCAAACAACCCTCCCTCGATTGGCAAGCCGCCCTCCAATTTGTCTCACGCTGCCAAAACCTCACCGCCACCAACGACCAAGACTGGGCCTCCGACGACCCCGACAACAAAGGCGGCTTCATCTACTTCCCCTCCGACTCAAAAGCCGGTGAACAAGAACTCCCCGACGGGCGCGTCGCCCTCCGCTCCTACGGCTCCATGAGCTACGCCGGCCTCCTCTCCTTCATCTACGCCGACCTCGAAAAAGACGATCCTCGCGTCACCACCCTCCTCTCCTGGCTCGGAAAGAATTACACCCTCGAAGAAAACCCCGGTCTCGGCCAACAAGGCCTCTACTACTACTACCAAACCATCACCAAATCCCTCTCCGCCGCCGGCATCGAAACCCTCTCCCTCCCCGATGGAAAAAAAGCCGACTGGCGCGCCGACCTCGGTCGCAAACTCCTCTCCTCTCAACGCGAAGATGGCTCTTGGGTCAACGAGAACTCCCGTTGGTGGGAAAACGACCCCGTCCTCGTCACCTCCTACAATATCCTCTCCCTCGCTCAACTCCACCATGTCATGGAGTAAAAAACCACCTGCCCCGTGACTGTTCGCCACTACGCCGAGTCCATCCTCCTCGCCAACACCCTTGAGGAAAAACTCATCCCGCCCCCCGCTGACCTCACCCTCGATCCTCCCCAACGCGGAACCTACCTCGCCCCCGCTCTCCCCGGTCGCCCCGAACACCTCCTCCCCCGCAAAGCCAACGACTCCCGAACCAAAATCCCCTCCGCCCAACAACTCTCCAACGACTCCCACCGCGCCACCCTCCTCCACTTCTTCTGCAACCACGAGCTCCTCGCCGTCGAGCTCATGGCCCTTGCCCTTCTCAAATTCCCCGACGCCCCCGACGCCTTCCGCCGTGGCCTCCTCCGCACCCTCACCGAGGAACAAGAGCACACCCGCCTCTACCTCGAACGCATGAACTCAGTCGGAATCACCTTCGGCGAACATCACCTCTCCTCCATGATCTGGGACCACATCGCCACCATGGAATCACCCCTCGAATACGTCTCCCGCCTCTCCCTCACCTTCGAACAAGCCAACCTCGACTACGCCAAACACTACTCCCAAGCCTTCCACCAAGCCGGCGACCAAGACTCCGCCACACTCCTCGCAAAAATCTACAAAGACGAAATCGCCCACGTCGGCTACGGCCTCAAATGGCTGCGCCGATTCAAAGACCAAAAAGAATCCGACTGGGACGCCTGGCACCGCTCCCTCACCTTCCCACTCTCCCCCATCCGTGCCAAAGGCAGCGTCCCCTTCAATCGCGAAGGCCGCCTCAAAGCCGGGCTCAACGACGACTTCATCCAGCAACTCGCAGTCTTCCAACGCTCCCGCGGCCGCACCCCCATCGTTCATCACTTCAACCCCAACTGCGAATCGCACCTCGCCGCTACCCTCCGCAACACCACCTTCCAACCCACCAAATCCGAACGCCACCTCCAGCAAGACCTCAAACTCCTTCTCCTCGCCAATGCCCACCCCGACGACGTCGTCCTCGTCGAACAACCACCCAGCCAGCAACACCTCACCCAACTCCTCAACGCCGGGCTCGAACTCCCCGAATTCACCACCCTCTCCCAACTCAAAAGCCGCAAACTCGGCGGCTTCCGCCCCTGGGCCTGGACCCCCGACGCCACCACAACCCTCTCGCCCCTGTCCACCCTCTGCAACCAGCAAAGCAACCACCCCTTCGAAACCGCTCTCCCTCCCGCAAACTTCAGCAAAGAGCTCACCGTCCGCACCCAACAACACCTCAACCTCCCCTTCTCAAAAATTGCCTCCTCCCTTGTCGAACTCGAAGAACTCCTCACCAACACCTTTCCCGACTCTCCCGTCATCATCAAAGCCGCCCTCGCTTGCGCCGGAAAGAATCAACTCCGCCTCGCCGCCCAGCGCACCCCTCCCGACTGGCTCGACTGGGCCACCAAACGCTTCACCACCCAACCCTCTCTCATCATCGAGCCCCTCCTCCCTCGCACCCGCGATTTCTCCGCCCTCTACGATTTTCCTCGTAATTCCGAACCCCGCCTCCTCGCCTTCACCCTCCTCGAAACCGACCCCAACGGTCGCTACCTCGGCACCACCTCCTCCCCCAAATTCGCCAGCCTCCTCACTCCCGAAGAAGCCACCCTCTTTCACCAAACCACCTTCAATCACACCTCCCTCCTCCAATTCTACAAACGCACGCTCCCAAACATCCTCAAAAACCTCCTGCCCCACTTCCACGGCCCCCTTGCCGTCGACGCCCTCTTCTTCCAACACCCAGGCAAACCCCTCGCCATCCACCCCCTCGTCGAAATCAATCCCCGCTGCACCATGGGCCGCATCGCTCACAACCTCCGCCTCAAACTCCACCCCAATCAAAAAGGAACCCTCACCATCCACCGCCGCAAAAACTCGCAATTCTCCATCAAACCCGGCGACATCTGCCTCAACGACCCCGCCGCCGCCCGTTCCTACCTCGCTACCTGGTCCGCGACTCCTTCAGAAAGACATCTTCGCGAAACCCTCCTGCCGCCCCCAAGGTCGACTTCGTCCAACTCGTGACCGTGATACTTCCATCGGCATTCCGCGTAATCACCGCCGTCGTGCGTCCCTCGGAATTCTCCGTTTCATCCGTGTAGAAGCGCGACTCTCCTGCCTTCATCGTATCCGCCTCGGCCCTCATGATTTCCGCGGCCCGCCCCCGCAAAACATTCGCGACCGCCGCTTTCGCCACACCCGCCGCATACTCGACCAACGCCGTATAACCCAGACGCATTCCCGCCGCCGTAAAACCTTGCATTGCCTGCGAAACCGTCTTCCCAAGCGCCAGGGCTTTCAATGCAGTCGCCATCAACCGCCCGGTCTCAGTCCCGATTTTCAACTTCAACGCAATCTCATCTGCCGCCTTCTTCGCCTCTTCTTCCCCGCCCAACTCCCGAATCCGGTCAAAGAACTTCTTCCACTCCCCCAACTTCCGCTCCAACTCATCCTGAGCCCGTTCATCCTGCTCCGCCCTCCGCTCCAATTCCTCTGCCGTCGCCACCCGTAACTGCTCGGCCTCCTCCTCCTCCTTGCGCTTCCGATTCGCTTCTGCTTGCTCATTCGCAGTCGCCGCCGCCTGATTGTAATCCTCAGTCTCCTCTTCCACCTTGCCCTCCGCCTCCTTCACCGCACGCTCAGCATCCGCAACCTCCGCAGCCTTCGGATCACAAAGCTCCTTTGCTTCTTGATACGCACTCCAAGCATCATGCTCATCCTGTATCTGAGCAGCTTCATCGACCAGCGCATCCTCGTAATCCTGCTGAGGCCCCTCCAAACGCTCCTCCGCATCTCTCAAATCCCGCTCCGCCAACTCCACCCGACCCTCCCGCCGTTCCGTCGTTTCATCGATGAAATCAATCTCCCGCTGCAATTGCGCCGCCTGCTCGGCTGTAGACGCATTTGCCTTCGCCGCTTCCAACATCGGGATCTCCCTCGCCGCATACTCCTGCCACTCCGCTAGCTCCTCCCGCTTGCTTGCCAACCGATCCTCCATATCCGCCTTGTGCCCATTCGCCTCCTCAAACTCCGCCTCCTTGATCTCCCTCCACGCAATCGCCGCATCCGCCTGCTGCGTCGCTGCCTCAACCTCCAATCGCAAACGCTCCACCTGCTCCAGACAACTCGCCCGCTCACGACGCTTTCGCTCCAACTCTCCTTGGGCCTCCGCAACAGCGACCAAAGCTTCCGTTAACTCACGAATCTCAACCTCCAACACCGCCTTCTCAATGTCCTCAAGCTCATCAAACAACGGCACCCCACCAGACAAACCCTCCTCAATCGTCCCCTGATTCACAATCTGCCCTTGCTGCAACTCCACAACGAGGAAAAAAGCCCGCTGCCACTGCGCGCAACACTCCACGTGCGCCGAATAAACCCCCGGCGCCACACACCCCGCCATATCCCCATACTGCCAAACTCCCATCGCCTCACTGCACCAAACCATGTAATCCCTCCCCGGCTCGCCCCCGAACACCAGCGACGCCCCCACACCAGTGCGACGAAACTCAAAAACATCCACCCCGGAAATCTCCCCCTCCCCAAACGGAATCATCGCCATCCCGAACTCTCGTGCCCCGCCCCCCTCACCACCTCGTCCCTCCTGCCCAAAAACACCAAAAGAGGTCAACAGCGCGAAAAGAACGGATTGAATAAGAGTCTTCATGGATAAAATTCGGTTCTCTCTCCCAACCGCAACCCCAACACTCCATTTTCAAACGTTCTCCTCCCTCAAAACACCCAAGCCATCCCCAACGCGACCCAAAGCGGCATCGAAACCAACGAAACAACCGACGTCGCCACCACCACTTGCACCGCCACCTGAGGCTGACCACCAAACAAACGCGTCAAAATAATCGGCGTCACCGCAGCCGGCATCGCCGCCTGCACCACCAACACCTGCCTCAACTCCTCCGCAACCGGCAAACTCTTCGCCGCACACAAAATCACTGCCGACATCATCACATTCCTCACCAACACCCCTCCCGTCACCACCTTCCAATCCATCGACTCCCTCCTCACCAGATCAAACAAGGTCGCCCCCACCAAAAACAACGCCGTCGGAAACGCACACACTCCCAACCAATTCACCGCCTGCCTGATCGCACCACCAATCAAATTCCCATCCGGCTCAAACCACTTCCACAAGCCCGAATAACTCATCAACAATCCCAGCAAAACCCCAATCACCGGTCCATTCAGCAAATGCTTCCTCAACTGCGAAAAACTGGCCGTCAAAATCACCACCCCAAACACCCACAACGCCAACTCCACTCCCAAACTATGCACGAACAACACCCCCAGCACCCCATCCCCACTCTCCTCCGTCACAAACAACACCCCCAAAACCGGAACCGCTGCATAACCAAAATTCTGCACCCCCGCCGAAACCGCAAAACTCCGCTGCCCACTCCCTCTCCCCTCCTTTCCCAACCGGATGGTATTACCGGCGCCAACACTGTAGGATTTCATGCCCACCCGACCCTATGCCCCCTCCCCCCGATCGGAAATCCTGGATCCGCCTACAGATAGATAGATATATGGATTTATTTTCTTCCGTTCTCACACTTCATAACGTCAC
>JBCCZX010000064.1:0-15615 GCA_039186735.1 Verrucomicrobiota bacterium
GGCGGCCGCACCGTCGGCGCCGGCGTCGTCTCGAAAATCCTCGAGTAAGCCGCTCAAAACTACAAAAGGGCCGGACCAGAAAACGGCCCTTTGAAACCTGACGATCATTCACCGGGCGGATTATGCGCGGGCGATTGGGAGTAGTGGGCGGCACTTTGGGGTGATAGCGGCGGTGAGTCCGCGGGAGGCGACGCGGCGGGATATTGAGCGGTATCTGACTTCGGAGAGGTTTCATGTGGTGAAGCGTTTGGGAGCGGGGGAGGTTTTGGAGACGCGGGTGGAGGCGAGTTCGAAGGTGGTGGGGAAGCCGGTGGGAGAGGTGAAGTGGCCGCCGGGGGTGGTTTTGGTGGGGTGTTTGCGGGGTTTGCATGCCGAGGTGCCGGGGCCGGGCGATGTTTTGGAGGCAGGGGATGTGCTTTATGCGATGGTGGGGAGGAAGCAGAGGAAGGCGTTTGTGAAGTTGTTGAGTTGAGGCTGGTGGCAAGAAGAAGGCCGCGCTTCCGTGAGAAAGCGCGGCCATCTGTTGTAAGGGAGTGTGTGAATCCCTCAAAGTGTTCGGTGGCACGGTTACCGCAAGAGTGGCTCTTGTGCCGACGTTGAAAGAGGAGTAACGGTTCATGTGATGAGACAACAAGCCCTTGTAGGAGTGATTTTTGCCCTCGGACTCATTGGATGTGAGGACTCTGGGAGCGAAGTGGAGATTTCTGAGACGCGTCCGCTGACGACGGTGGATGACGCTCCCAAGGTGCAGGCGAGTAGCGAGGAGCGTTTTTTGCCGGAGGAAATGCGGCAGCAGATGGCGTTGGCAAAGGGAGGTGATGAATCCGCGGGAGGGTCGGGTGGAGGCTGGGGCTACACGTTACCGGAGGGTTGGCGAAATGCGGGTGCGAAGCCGATGCGGGAGGTGAATTTGGCGTTTGGGGCGAGCGGAGAGGTTTATTTGAGTGTGGTAGGGGGGGGAGTGGAGGCTAATGCGGCGCGGTGGTTTCGGCAATTTGGGGCTGAGGTGCAGGCTTTGACTGAGTTGGAGAAGGTGAGTGTCTTGGAAGGGGAGGGTTATTTGGTGAAGGCGACGGGTCGGTATGAACCTGGGATGGGGCGTCCGGGGAAAGATGAGCAAGGTTTGTTGGGGTTGTTGATGGAGCAAGGGGGGCGGCTGGTGACGGTGAAGATGATTGGGCCTGCGGATGAGGTGGCGGGGCAAGAGGAAGCATTTCGAAGTTTTCTGAATTCCTTGAAAAGAGGGTAAAGATGGGCTTTTTTCCACGCGTAAGCTGAGAACGCTGAATATTTATGGAAACTGAGACATCTCCAGCACGGTCGAGGCGCGGTTTAGGCGCGGAGATTTTTCATTTTCTTGCGGGAATGAAATTGGCTTCGGCGCTCTTGCTCGCGCTGTTTGTGCTGACGTGGTTTGCGACTCTGGAGCAGACGGTGGAGGGTTTGCAGCCGATGATGCGGAAGTATTTCGATTGGAAGACGTTGTTCTTTTTTCCGATTATCGGGAAGCCATTTTCGGCGGGGCCGCCGGAACCGATGACGGTTTATTTTCCGATGCCGAGCGGCTTTTGGCTGTGCGCCCTGTTTACGCTGAATTTGACTTTGGGGGGATTGATTAAGATTCGGAAGGGATGGAAGCGGGCGGGGAATTTGTTGGTGCACTTTTCGGTGGTGTTTTTGATGGTGGCGGCGGGGGTGACGCATTTTCAGGAAGACCGCGGAACGATGATGTTGTGGGAGGGGGACAAGAGTAATTACGCGCGGGATTATTTCGCGGAGGTGATTGAGATTTCGGAGATGGAGGAGGGGAAGGTGTCGGAGGTTCATGTGATCGATTGGGCTTATTTGGAGAAGATGAGGGGAGATGATGAACGGCTGTTCCGGATGGCCAATTTGCCTTTTGACTTGTTGGTGAGTGATCGGATGGCGAACGCGGTGGCTCAGAGCAAGAGTTTCCGGAATCCGGCGAAGGGGGCTGAGATAGTGGATGGATTCTGGTTGCAGGAATTGGAGCGAGAGAAGAATGCCGAGTTGCAACAGGGGGGGTGTGTGGTTGAGTTGAAATCCAAGGACGGGGAGTCTGCGGGGAAGGCCTTGTTGGCGGTGCGCAGCTATGAGCCGGCGACGGTGGAGTTTGAGGGGCAGAAGTATTTGATTGCTCTTCGGAAGAAGCTGTGGCCTTTGCCTTTCACGGTGCAATTGGACGAATTCCGGGTCGAGCGTGATCCCGGCACAAACCGTGCGGCAGCGTATGAGAGCGACGTGACGAGGATTGAAGAGGCGAGCAGCGAAGAGGTGTTGATTCAGATGAATGAGCCGATGCGGAAGGATGGTTGGACCTTTTTCCAAGCGAGTTGGGGGCCGGAGGATGAGCCGAATCCCGAGAAGTATTTTTCGGTCTTTGAGGTGGTGAATAATCCTGCGGACCAGTGGCCGTTGTATTCCTTGATGGTAGCGATGGTGGGGCTGTTTTGGCAGTTTGGTCAGTCCTTTGTCTCTTTTGCCACGAAATCGAAAACTCCAAAAAAGTCGTCTTCATGAATCCGAAAATTGGTCGCTGGGTTGTCTTTGGTTTGTTGAACGGGTTGTTGCTTGTGCTGTTTGCGGCGGGTCTCAAGGAGATGCGACCGGAGAAGAAAGTGGTGAAGGTGGCGGGTTATGAAGCTTGGAGTGAAGAGGTGATCGAAGCGGCACGCGGGATTGCGGTGCAGGAAGGGGGACGGGCCAAGCCATTTGAGACTCGAGCGGGGTTTGCGATGTTGTCGATGCGCGGGGATCGGTCGATGAAGATTGAGGATGGGGAAGGGAATTCAGTGAAGATTGGACCGGTGGGGTGGATGTTGGACCTCTTATTTCGGCCGGCATTGGCTGCGCAGATGCCGAGTTTCCGGGTGGATAATTCCGAGGTGTTGAAGGCCGTGGGGATGGAAATTGATGAGAAGGGGAAGCGGGACCGGTATACGTTTCAGGAGATTGAGCCGTTTATGGGGACGCTCTTTCAGAAGGCAGGCGACTACGAACAGCTCAAGGCGGATCACAAGGATTTAGAGCCGGTGCAGGAGCAGACGCTGGACTTGGCGAGGGCGGCGATGACTTATTTCTATTTGAGTCGCTATTTTGATTTTGTGAGGAACGGGGTGACGCTGATGCCAATCGATGGAGACGGGCAGAAGGTGGCGATGAGCACGGTGATGGCGACAGCGCCGAGTATTGTGGCCGCGATCCGGCAAAATCAAGGGGAGGATGGAAAGTTGCCGGCGCATATTGACGATTTGCTGAGGCAGATTGAGCAGGCGACACAGAATTCGAAGTTTCATTTTCATCCGATTCCGCCGACTGATGTTTCGGAGGATAAGTGGTATTCTGTCGGGGAGCTTATTGAGGGGACGTTGATTGGGACGGTGAAGAATCCCGAGGTGGCTATCACGGATGTGAAACGATTGGAGGAACTCACGTTGGCTGCGGGGGAGAGTCAGGAAGCTTTTGCGAGGGAGTTGGTGGTGTTTCGGGAAGAGATGTTGGCGCAAGCGCGGAAGGCGGATCGAGTGTCGGTAGAGAGAGAGTTGAGCTTCAACTCAGCTCAATGGTTTCCGCGTGCGTTGATGGTGTTTGGATTTGCGATGCTGTGTTTGTTGTTCGGTCAACTGGCGCCGGCAAGTGGGATTGGCCGTGTTTTGGCAAAGGGAGTGTGGGTGTTGTCGGTTTTGGGAACGGTGATGTTGGCTGCGGCGATTGTTCATCGCTATTTGGTGATTTTACGGCCACCGGTGACGAACTTGTATGAGACGATTCCGTTTATTACGGTGGGCATGCTGGGATTGGCGTTGCTCACGGAAGTAATGACCAAGAAGGGATTGGCGTTAGGGATGATGCCGGTGATTGGGATGGGGGGGACGGTTTTGGCGGTGGTGTTCGAGGTGGCTTCGGCTTCGGATTCATTCGATCCACTGGTGGCAGTTTTGCGTTCGAACTTCTGGCTGACGACTCATGTGATTACGATCACGCTCGGTTATGCCGCTGGTTTGTTGGCGGCAGTGATGGGTTTTGTCTACGTGTTTCGCCGTATTTTGGGGCTTGATGAGGGTGATCAATCGGAGCGTCGTGTTTTGACACGGATGACTTATGGGACGATCTGCTTCACCTTGTTGTTGTCGATGATTGGGACGATTTTGGGAGGAATTTGGGCGAATGATTCGTGGGGCCGGTTCTGGGGGTGGGATCCGAAGGAGAACGGGGCTTTGATGATCGTGTTGTGGAGTTTGTTTATTTTGCACGGTCGGGTGGGAGGTTTGTTGAAGGAGTGGGGGATTAATCTGGCGGCGGCGTTTGGTGGCTCGGTGGTGACTTTTTCGTGGTTTCACGTGAATATGCTGGGGACGGGATTGCATTCTTATGGATTCACGGACGGGAAGAGCGTGATTTGGTGGTTTTACGGGACTTCGGCCTTCATCATTTTGACGGGGATTGCTTATGCGATGTGGGAGCGAGATGCGTTGGCGAAGCGGAAGGCGCAGGAGAGGTTGAGAAAGGAATCGGAGGAAGAGCTTCGCGGAGAGGGAGTTTCTGCTTAGAGAGCGGTGCCAAAGCTGGCAGCTTTTGAGGTTGGGGTGAGGAGGGGTTGAACGGAGACTTGTGGGGTGAATCTCAAGCTATTGGCGAAGGTTCTGGGCTTGTTGCTGACGTTGGAAAGCATCGCTTTGCTGGCGTGTGCGGGGTTCTCAGTCTGGGATAGTGGGGTGGAGGCCTCGGCATCGAGGGCTTTGTTGATCACGGCGGGAGTGGCGCTGGGGTTGGGGGTTTTCGGGATGATTCTCGGGCGGGGGAAGTATGAGCGAATTCCGAGGCGAGAGGGAGTGATGATTGTGGGGAGTGGTTGGCTGTTGTCGGCGATTGTGGGTTCGTTGCCGTTTATTTTGTCGGAGCCGGGTTTGCGGCCGGGGGCGGCGTTTTTTGAATCGATGTCGGGATTGACGACGACGGGGTCGACTGCGATCGCGGATTTGGAGGCTTGGCCGCGGGGGATTTTGTTGTGGCGGGCGGTGTCGCAGTGGTTGGGGGGATTAGGAATTCTGGTGTTGTTTGTGGCCTTGTTGGCGACGTTGGGGGCGGGAACGAAGTCTTTGTTTCGGAATGAGTCGTCTTTTGAAGCTTCGGAGGTTTCGCATACGAAGATTCGCGATACGGCGAAGATGTTGTGGAAGATTTATCTGATTCTGACAGTGACCTGTGCGTTGGGTTTGCGGGTGCTGGGGGTGAGCTGGTTTGATTCGGTGGCGCATGCGATGACTTGTGTGGCGACGGGTGGATTTTCGACGCACAATGAGAGTATTGGTTATTTTTCGGATTGGGAGACAGGGCTGGCGATCGAGTTGTGGATTGTGTTGTTCATGTTGTTGGGGAGCATCAGCTTTTTGATTTACGTGGTGATTTTGCGGAGGAATTGGGAGCGGTTGAAGAGGGAGGAAGAGGTGAAGTGGTATTTGGGGATTATTGTGGGGGCGATTGTGGCATGCGTGGTGATTAAGTTTGCGCTGGGAGATATGGCGATTGGAGAGAGTTTGCGGGGGGCGGTGTTTACGGTGGTGTCGATTGTTTCGTCGACGGGTTACGGGACAGTGGACTTTGAAGCGTGGCCGGTGGGGTCACACTTTGTGATTTTGGGTCTGATGTTGATGGGGGGGTGTGCGGGTTCGACGGCGGGGGGGGCGAAGGTGAGCCGGATTATGCTGCTTTTCCGGGCGGTGCATCAAGAGATTGTGCAGGCGTTCCGGCCGAACCAGGTGTTTCGGTTGCAGGTGAACGGAAACCCGATTGATGATGCGGGACGGGCACATACGGTGTTGTTCGTGGCGCTGTTTTGGCTCATCGCGATTTTGTCGATGATGGTGGTGGCGGTGTTAGAGACGGCGCACGGGGTGGATTTTGAGACGACGGTGGCGGCGGTTTTGACGACCTTGTCGAATATTGGGCCTGGATTTGGGGAGGTGGGGCCGACGGATAATTTCGGGCACTTCCGGCAGGGGACGCTGATTTATTTGGCGTTTCTGATGGTGATGGGGCGGCTCGAGTTGTTTGCGTTTTTGGTGCTGTTGATTCCGGCGGCGTGGCGGAAGTATTAGGGAGTTCGAGCATTTTTTGGAACGCAGAGTTCGCTGAGGACCGCAGAGGGTACGGAGTTTTTATCGAGAGGTGTAGGCCCGCAGATTTGCGCGGATTAGCCGCGGATTTTTCGGTTTTTGTCGTTGTGTCAATGAAGGCTAGGTTCGGCTTGAGAGGCTGAAGTATTGTCCTTCTTCATGGGCGATTATGGAGAGGTGGTTTGATTGTTGGGATTTGCTTTGGATGAACTTGGTTCCTTTGGGGCGGAATTCTGGAGGGAGGAGCCTTTCTATACCATGGAGATCGGCGCGGTTGACCTCTTGCCAGGTGAAGGAGGGATCTCTTTTTCTATGGTGGATTGCAAGGGACGCTTGGAGTTCGTTGGAAAATTTTGGTTCGAAGAGATAGACTTCGACTGCAGTGCCGTCGCCATGTATTCCGCCGTATTTGCTAGCTCGGAATGCACGTTCAACTTCGATATCAGAAACGAAGTGTTTCAAGAGGGTTTCGGTTTCGATTATTTCTGAGCGATCTATTTCGTTCGCTTTGGCTGCAGCGAATACTGTGAAGAAGTTCCAGAGCAGGATACCGCACCCGAGGAGGGTGATTATTGCGAATAGAAGTCGGAAATTAGTGAGGAGTCTGAGTGATTTTTGGAAGGGCCGCCTCATGGAGTTGAGAATTTCGATAAGTCGACAGTTATCGTGATTGTTCGAGCATGCGGGTGAGGGATTTTTCGGCTTTGATGCGAATGGGTTCAGGGATTTCGACGGTGGGGGAGAGATTTTCGAGGCAGGAGTGGAGTTTTTCGAGGGTGTTCATCTTCATGTAGCGGCAGTCGGCGCAGGCGCATTTGTCGGTGGGGCCGGGGATGAGGGTTTTGTTGGGGACTTCCTTTTGGAGGCGGTGGAGCATGCCGGATTCGGTGACGACGATGATGGTGTCGGCTTTCTGGGTGCGGCAGAAGTGGACCATTTTTTCGGTGGAGCAGACTTCGTCGGCGAGAAGGCGAACGGCTTGGGTGCATTCGGGGTGGGCCACGACAGGAGCGCCGGGGTGTTGGTCTTTGATTTTTTGGATGGAGTCGCGGGTGAATTCGACGTGGACGTAACAGTTGCCGTTCCAGAGGTCCATGGGGCGGCCGGTTTGTTCGATGACCCACTGACCGAGATTGGCATCGGGGACGAAGAGAATGGGACGGTCGGGTGGTGCTTGTTCGACGATGCGGGGGGCATTGCCAGAGGTGCAGATGACATCGCAGAGGGCTTTGACACCAGCGGAGCAGTTGATGTAGGCGACGACGTAGTAGTTTTTGTGGGCGTTTTCCTTGAGGAAGGCCTCGAGTTTGTGGGCAGGGCAGGCTTGTTCGAGGGAGCAGCCGGCGTCTTTGTCGGGGAGGACGACGGTTTTGTCCGGGTTGAGGATTTTGGCGGTTTCGGCCATGAAGTGGACACCGCAGAAGACGATGACGTCGGCGTCGGTTTCGCGGGCGTGGTAGGCGAGGCCGAGGGAATCGCCGACGTAGTCGCCCAAGTCTTGGATGGGGCCAACCTGGTAATTGTGGACAAGGATGACGGCGTTCTTTTCCTTTTTGAGACGGAGGATGTCTTCGGCGAGGTCCAGTGTTGCTGGCATGCCTTGATTATAAGCTGATTTGGAAGCATGAGAAAGTAGCGGTGTCATTGTTTTGGTCTTTTGACGGTTTTTTCGAGAGAGACGGCGGTAGAAAAAAGGGTAAAATTTGGAAGATGTCGGTTGAAAACTGGTGGTTTGTTTCTGCTGAGGGGAGATTTTTGCTCTTTTTGAGATCGGTTTTGGCGATGAGACACGTTTCATTAGGTATTCGATGTCTGGACGAATTTTGATGGGGGTGTTGTGGGGATTGTCTCTTGCGGGGATGGCGGAGAGGATTGTGGTGACGCAGAAGTCGACGGGTAAAAGCCTGACTGTGGTGGCGGAGGGATATGAGAACGGGGTGGTGAAGTTTCGAGTTGCCGGAGGGCAGGTGTTTGAGGTCGAGGAAGAGACTTTGACGGAGGCGAGTTTGGAACGGGTGCGGGAGGCTTTGGAGGGGGGGGCGGAGGGGGCGGCTGAAGCGGACGGACTGGCAGGGCGGTTGAATGAAGCTGCGGGTCATGAGTTGTTGTCGGAGGGAGCTCTGTGGGTTGAAGAAGCGGAAGTGGTTGCGGAGCGGATGGGGATTCCGAGAGAAAGTCGCAAAGAGAGTTCGAGTAGTTATCGGCTCTATCCGAAGAAGGACTTTCTGTTGTTTGGTTCTCACCCGTATTGCGTGACCCTTTATGGAGGTGGGGATCACAAGGTGGAGAGTCTCTCGATCGTTTTTGCGAATAAGGGTGATTACGGTAGTCGTTCGGGGATGGCGGAGGATCATTTTCGGGAGGTGCATCCAGAGAAGGAGTTGCCGAGGAGCCTGGAGGAGGCGATTGAGTTGGATGCGAGTATTTTGGAGGAGAGTTTTACTAGGATTCTCGGAGATGCGGAGAAGCAGTATTTTGGTGAGAAGGAAGATAAGCGTCGGGTGCAGCGATGGGACTTGGGAGCACATGCGTTTCTTCTTTCCATCAAAGATGAGGAGTATGTGAGTCTGTTGATTGTGCCGGTGGAAGTGGCGAATGCGGGAGGGAAAGTGAGTTTGGTTTCTGATTCGAAGATGAAGGCGATTCAGGCGGGGAACTTGCGGAGGGAGAATAACGGGGATGTGTGGATTGATAATATCCCGATGGTTGATCAAGGGCCGAAGGGTTATTGTGCGCCGGCGACTTTTGAGCGGGCGATGCGCTATATGAAGATTCCTGCGGACATGTATCTTTTGGCGACTTCTGCGACGGCGCCAGGCGGAGGTACGAACACGAGGAAGTTATCGGACGACTGCAAGAGGATTGTGCGGAGCAAAGCGCGGAAGATCCGGGAGCTGGAGTTGCAGGATGATTTGAGCATTAAGACGGTGCGCAAGTATGTGGACAAAGGGGTGCCGATTTTGTGGCAAATGTGCAGTTTGGATGCGTACAACAATTTGGCGAATGAGCGGACTGAGCAGCGGGGGGATGTTGAGGATTTTGCGGAGTGGGCGCGGGAAATTGAAGCGGAGGCGGAAGCGAGGGCCTTGGAGTTGAGTTTGCGGGCGAATCATCATATTTGCCTGATTATTGGATACAATGAGTCGACAAACGAGGTGGCGGTGAGTGATTCCTGGGGGCCTCGCTACGAGTTGCGCTGGGTGCATGTGGAGATTGCGCGGGCGGTGACGTCGAGCGGCGGTTTTGTGATTGATTATTGAGGGAAAAAGCTGTGGGAGAGGGAGTTTGGGGGAAATTCGTTGGGGTCAGCACTCGACTTGGCTGAAGAGTCAGAGTATTGCGCCTTTATGTCGCTTGACCCGATGCTGGAACTGCTGAGGCGCGAGGGACGCCAGAGTTTGGCGTCGCTGGCGAGTCGTTTTGGAAAATCCGAAGACGAGGTGAAGGCGCAGGTGGCGGCGTGGGAAGAGGAGGGACTGATTTTGGGTTACCAAGCGGTGGTGAATACCGAGAAGCTGGAGGATGCGGGGGTGACGGCGTTTATCGAGGTGAAGTTGACGCCGGAGCGTGGGGGTGGATTTGATCGGGCGGCGGGGCGGATTGCGAAGTTTGAGCAGGTGGAGAACTGTTATTTGGCGAGTGGCGGGTATGATCTCATGGTAGTGGTGCGGGGGAAGGATTTGATGGAGGTGGCGCGGTTTGTCAGTGAGAAGTTGAGCTCGTTGGAGGGGGTGTTGTCGACGGCGACGCATTTTCGGTTGAAGACCTACAAGGAGAATGGGTTTCTCTTTGAGGGGGGAGATGAGGGTGAGCGGTTACCGGTGACGCCATGAATTACGAGAGCAAGATTTCGGAGCAGGTTGGGAAAGTACCGCGCTCGGGAATTCGGGATTTCTTCGAGTTGGTGATTGGTCGCGATGATGTGATCTCACTGGGGGTGGGAGAGCCGGATTATCCGACGCCGTGGAATGTGCGGGAGGCGGCGATTTATTCGTTGGAGAAAGGGCAGACGAGTTATACTTCGAACTTGGGGTTGTTGAGTTTGCGGAAGGCGATTGGGCGTTATTGCGGGGAGTTTTTCGGGGTGGATTATGAGGCAGGGAGTGAGATTTTGATCACGGTGGGGGTGAGTGAGGCCTTGGATTTGGCATTGCGGGCTTTGTTGAATCCGGGGGATGAGGTGATTTATCACGAGCCTTGTTATGTGTCGTATTCACCGAGTGTGATTATGGCGCATGGGGTGGCGGTGCCGGTGACGACGAAGAAGGCGGATGGTTTTGCGCTGACGCCGGAAGCGGTGGAGGCTGCGGTGACGGAGCGTTCGCGGGTGTTGATGTTGAACTTTCCGACGAATCCGACGGGTGCGACTTGCTCGCGAGAGCAGTTGGAGGGGATTGCCGAGGTGGCGAAGAAGCATGATCTGATAGTGATTTCGGACGAGATTTATTCGGAGTTGCGCTACGGGGAAGGAGCGCATGTGTCGATTGCTTCGTTGCCGGGGATGCGGGAGCGGACAATTTTGTTGCATGGGTTTTCGAAGGCGTTTGCGATGACGGGTTTTCGTTTGGGGTATTCCTGTGCGCCGGCGCCGGTGACGGAGGCGATGATGAAGATTCATCAGTATTCGATGTTGTGTGCGCCGATTACCAGTCAGGCGGCGGCGTTGGAGGCGTTAGAGAATCCGGCGACGATGGATGTGGTGGAGGAGATGCGTTTGGATTATCAGCGGCGGCGGGATTTTGTGGTGGGGCGCTTGAATGAGATGGGGTGTGAGTGTCACTCGCCGGGGGGGGCGTTTTATGTCTTTCCGGATATTTCGAAATTTGGGCTGACGAGTCAGGAATTTGCGATGCGGTTGCTCGAGGAGGAGTCGGTAGCGGCGGTGCCGGGGACGGCATTTGGGGAAGGCGGGGAAGGGTTTTTGAGGTGTTGTTATGCGACGGCATTTGAGCAGTTGGAGTTGGCGATGGATAAGATGGCGGCATTTGTTGGTCGGTTGTAGATGGATTGGAAGAAGCTCAGGGGAGATGCGGGGGTGGGGCACTGTGTGCCGTTGTTTGGCTTTCTGATTGTGATGGGGGTGTTGGGTTTGGTGGTGGGTTCGTTTGAGGGATTCTTTCGGGATCATTCGGATTTGCCGTGGTGGCGGCGAGATGCGGACCAGTGGATTTATCCGTTGCAGAGTTTTCTTGCCTTGGGGTTACTGGTGTTTTGGTGGAAGCATTATGAGTTCAATTGGTCGGTGAAGGGGGTGTTGTTGGGTTCGGTGTTGGGTGCGATTGGAATTGGATTTTGGTTGTTGCCGACGCAGAGCTACGAGTGGTTGGGGTTTGCGAGTGATCGTGAGGTGCCGGAGTGGATGAAGAAGCTGGGGGTGGAGGAGCGGCGAGATGGATTTGATGCGCGGATGTTTGGTGATCCGGCTGCGTTTGACGGGGTGGCGGATTGGTTGGCGCTGGTGCTGCGATTTTTTCGGGCGGTGGTGATCGTGAGTCTGGTCGAGGAGATTTTTTGGCGAGGGTTTTTGATGAGGTGGTTGCTGAACCGGGAGGGGGATTTTCGGAAGGTGCCTTTTGGGAAGCCCAGCTGGATGACTTGGGCAGTGGTGACAGGGGCGTTTATGATTGCGCATGCTCCGGTGGACTGGGCGGGAGCGATTGCGTTTGGAACGGTGATGTATGGATGTGCGGTGTGGACGAAGAGTCTGGGGGCTTGCGTGGTGATGCATGCGGTGGCCAATCTGCTGATGGGAATTTATGCGGTGACAACCGGCAAGTTGGGGCTTTGGTAGAGGTATGAAGGTTGGAGTGGTCCAAATTAACGCGCTGATTGGGGATTTTCCGGGGAATGCGAAGCGGATTTTGGCGGGGTATCGCGAGGCCTTGGAGAAGGGAGCGGATTTGGTGGTGACGCCGGAGTTGTCTTTGGTGGGGTATCCGCCGCGGGACTTGGTGTTTAAGTCGCAGTTTGTGCCCCGGTGTTTGCAGGCCTTGGACTATTTGCGTCAGGAGGTTGGGGAGGTGCCGTTGTTGGTGGGGTATGTGGATCGTTGTGAGAAGCGTCCGGGGCGTCCGTTTCGGAATGCGGTGGCGTGGTTGGAGAAGGGGGAGGTGCGGGAGCGGATTTGGAAGACTTTGCTACCGACTTACGATGTGTTTGATGAGTGGCGTTATTTTGAGCCGGGGGAAGAGTGCAAGACGGTGACATTCCGGGACCAGCGGGTGGGGGTGACCGTTTGTGAGGATATTTGGACGGATGATTTTCTGTATCGTCCGCTTTATGAGCGGGATCCGGTGGGGGAGTTGAAAGGGAAGGGAGCGGAGGTTTTGTTGAATGTGAGTGCGTCGCCTTTTGCCTTGAATAAGCCGGTGGCGCGGCGGGAGTTGTTGGCATCGGTGGCGAAGGAGGCGGGGGTGCCATTGGTTTATTGCAATGCCGTGGGGGGGCAGGATCAGTTGATTTTTGATGGGCATTCGGCGGTGGTGGGGCGGGAGGGTGAGGTGTTGAGTAGTTTGGCGGGATTTCGGGAAGAGGTGGAGGTGGTGGATTTGGAGAAGGAGGGGGTGATTTGGCCGGATTTGGAGGAGAATTCGCAGTTGTATGAAGCGTTGGTGTTGGGGTTGCGGGATTATGCGACGAAGTGTGGGTTTCGGACGGCGTGTTTGGGTTTGAGCGGGGGGATTGATTCGGCTTTGACGGCGGCGCTGGCGGTGGAGGCCTTGGGGGCGGAGAATGTGAGGGGATTGACGATGCCGAGTCGGTTTAGTTCGGAGGGAAGTATTGCTGATAGTGTGGCTTTGGCGGAGAAGTTGGGGATGCGTTGTGAGGAAGTGGCGATTGGGGAGATTTTTGGCGAGGTGAAGGAGGCTTTGAAGCCGGTCTTTGAGGGGGCTGCGGAGGATGTGACGGAGGAGAATATGCAGGCGCGGATTCGGGGGCTGTTGTTGATGTCGTTGTCGAATAAGACGGGTTCGATGTTGTTGACGACGGGAAACAAGAGCGAGTTGGCGGTGGGTTATTGCACGATGTATGGTGATATGTGTGGAGGGTTGGCGGTGATTTCGGATTTGCCGAAGACGCGGGTGTATGAATTGGCGCGTTGGATCAATCGGGAGAAGGAAGTGATTCCCTGGAATACGATCAACAAGGCGCCGAGTGCGGAGTTGGCTCCGGATCAGAAGGATCAGGATACCTTGCCGCCGTATGAGGTGTTAGATGGGATTTTGGAGCTGTATGTGGAGCAGCAGATGAGTGGGTCGGATATTATTGAACATCACGATTTTGAGGAGTCGCTGGTGCGATGGGTGCAGCGGCGGGTGGATTTGAATGAGTGGAAACGGCATCAGGCGGCTCCGGGATTGCGAGTGACGTCGAAAGCGTTTGGGGTGGGGCGGAGGATGCCGATTGTGCAGGGATTTCAGGGTTAGGTTGGAAAAGGGTGGGAAAGGTTGATATTTTGGGGGGAGAGTTGGTTGCGTCCTGCTGACGTCTTTGAGGTTGGAACCTGTTTCAACCTATGCAGAATCCGGCTCCGCAGATTCCCCTATGAGTTCCGAACAGCAGATGAGTCTCGAAGAAGCCCAGAGTATTTTGGGGCTGAAGCCCGGTGAGACGGTGGAGAATTATGAGGAGGCGTTTGATGAGGTTCGGAGGCATATGGAGCGTTTGCGGGATGAGGCGCCAACTCCAGAGAAGCGGGCGGGTTATGAGCGCGAGTTGAGCCGATTTTTGGAGGCTTTGGATGTGATCAAGGGGAAGCCGAAGGCGATTGTGCCGGTGAAGGCCGAGGAGCCGGCGAAGAAGGCGGAGGAGGAGATGGAGTTGGTGGGTGCGAAGAAGGGGGGAAGCCGGGGGTGGGTGGTGATGATTGCGCTTTTGGCGCTAGTGGCGGCAGGAGCGGGGTTGTTTTGGATGAAGGAGAATGCGGCGCGCATTGCGGTGGAGAACGATTGGTTGGAGAAGGGGGAGCGCGCATTGAAGGCGCGGAACTGGACGGAGGCCGAGCAGGCTTTCAATCATATTCTGGCGGTGAGTTCTTCTTCGGAGAAAGCGAAAGACGGGCTGGAGCGGGTCGCAGAGGGTCGTGAGATTGAGAAGAAGCAGCAGGTTGGTTTTTTGTTGGGTCGGGGGCAAGCGTTGATGGAGTTGCGGCGTTGGGAGGAGGCGGAGAAGGCGATTGCGGAGGCAATTGCGATGGACCCCGGTGATCCGCAGTTGGTGGCTTTACAGGAACGGATGGCTGAGGGGCGGCGAGTGGATGAGATTGAGGGGCTGGTAGAGGAGGTGGAGATTGTGAAACGGGAAGAGAATTGGAGCCGGGTGGTGGAGATTGTGGAGGAGTTGGAAGAGGTGGCACCGGATCATGAGAAGATGTCGGATTTGCGTCAGGTGCGGGAGGAGGCGGAGTTGGTTTTGTCGGGTTTGCGGCAGCAAGCGGACGGGCTTTATCAGCAGGCGTTGTCACTGGATACGGGAGAGTATTCGGAGTCGGCCTTGGAGCTTTTGAGGGAGGCGCAGCGGCTGGCGCCCTCGGAGAAGGCAGCGGCGCTTTATCAGAAGATGATTTCTTACGTGCAGACGGTGAAAGTGCCAGGTGATGCGGAGACGATTGCGGAGGCACTGACTCGAGTGCGGGCGGGAGATAAGGTGATTATTTCGGAGGGAGTTTACCGGGAGCAGTTGAACTTGCCGAGTGGGGTGGTTTTGGAAGCGGAGGAGAGCCAGAAGGTGACGCTTGAGGGCGCATCGGATGGGGGGAGTGTGTTGTCGGTGACGAGTCGAGAGAAACCGGTGCGGTTAGTTGGGCTGGTGTTGCGACACTACGGGGTGTCGAATGCGGGAGAGCGTTATCCTGTGGTTTTGGCGCAGGCAGGAACGCTGGTTCTGGAAGATTGTGTGGTGGGTTTCGGTTCAGGGCATGGAGTGGCGGTGATTGATGGTGGCGAGGTGGAATTTGTGGGGACGGAAGTGCGGGCGAATGGGTGGGATGGGATTGCGGTGACGGGGGAGGGTAGCAAGGCTATTTTGCGAGAGTCGCGGGTGAGTGCAAATTTGCATCACGGGTTAGATGTTTGGGGAGGAGGGACTGCGGAAGTGGAGCGTTCGCGTTTTTTTGACAACGGGCTTGTTGGGATTCTGCTCTCGGGGGAGGGAGCGCCATCGCGGGTGGAGAGTTGTACAGTTGAGCGGAACCGGGAGCTTGGGATTTGTGTGTCGAATGGGAAGGTGGCTAGTCTTGAGAGGAATTTGGTTTCGACAAATCAGTTGGGGGGGGTGTTTGCACGAGACAAGGGGACGAGAATTCGTTTAGTGGGGAATGAGCTCAAAGCGAATGGGGAGGCTGGGCTGGTGGTCGGCAAGGACGTGGTAATCGAGCGTGACGAAGAGAATGTGGTCGCTGAGAACCAAGGACGGCAGAAGTGGCTTGCGATCGACTTGGAGGAGATTGCGGCTTCTTTGAAGGAGAACGAAAAGCCGA
>JBCCZX010000065.1:0-15531 GCA_039186735.1 Verrucomicrobiota bacterium
GGATACTCCACCGAACCCGCCAAAATCCCCACCCGACCCGACTGCGTTTTATACTGCGAATACCGTCGCCGCCCCAACAACTCCCGCACCCGCCCACCCGTCACCAACCACTCCTCTCCTCCCAAAGGGAACCCCTCCAACTCTGCCAACGCCAAGCGCCCCACAAAATCCTCCGCCCCATCCGCCACCAAACCCCGCTTCGGCGTCCCCATCGTAATCGTCACATCCGCCACCACCGCACACCCGCCCGTCTCCCCCGTATCCCCATCCATCCCCGACGGCAAATCCACCGCCACCACCCACGCACCCTCCCGACGCAGCACCTCCATCGCCCCAGCCAAGTGCGCCAACTCCCCACTCAAGCCCGCCCGACTCCCAATCCCCAACAAGCCATCCATCACCACCACCTTCCGTCCATCGCAACCTCCCAAACTCGTCTTCACCTCCGGCGCCCCCAACTTCTCATAACTCGCCACCGTCAACGGCGCCCAACTCTCCCGCTCACAAACCCCCACCAACTCCACCCGCCACCCCCACTCCCGCAAATACCGCGCCGCCACCAACGCATCCCCCCCATTGTGCCCACTCCCAAAACAAACCCACACCTCACCCCGCTCCGGCACCTCTTCCACAAACTCCTTCGCCAACGCCAATCCCGCCCGCTCCAACAACTCTTCCTCGCTCACCCCCGACGCAAAAATGGCCTCCTCAATTGCTCGCACCTCCTCCACCAAAAACATCACCCCCAACCTACGCCCTTGCCTTCCTCACGTAAAACCTAGACGAACGGTAACGACTCCCCAAACTCCCCCCGTGGGCCTCTCTCCTCAAAAACTCGGCACCCTCCTGCTCGCGACGCTGTCCTACCTCGCCCTCGCCGCCGCCACCCTCGCCCTCCTCGGACTCGTTCACCTCCCCTTCTGGCTCACCCTTCTACCCCTCGCCGCCTTCCCCTTCGCCCTCAAAAAACAACCCCACCTCATCTGGCTCCCCCTCGCATCCTTCGCCGCCCTCCTCCTCTGGCGCAACTCCCTCCAACCCTCCAACAACCGCTCCTGGCCCTCCGACACCCAACAAGTCGCCAGCACCTCCATCACCGCCAACAAACTCTGGATTACGAACTACCGCGACTTCAACTGGCTCAACGATCCCCCCACCGAAACCTGGCAAAAGGTCGGATTCCCCCTCGACCAACTCTCCAGCGTCGACCTCCTCATCGAACCCCTCCCCGGCTCCACCACCTTCGCCCACGCCATGCTCACCTTCCACTTCGGCGACCGCCACCTCTGCCTCTCCATCGAAGCCCGTCGTGAAGTCGGCGAGAAATACGGCATCATCCCCGGCGCTCTCAACCAATTCGAACTCATCCACATCATCGGCTCCGAATCCGACCTCTTCACCCTCCGCACCCACAAACGCGGCGCCGAAATTTTCCGCTTCCCCCTCAAGCTCACCCTCCAACACCAACGCGCCCTCCTCGACCGCTTCCTCACCAGCACCAACGAACTGTTAGCCAAACCCGTCTTCTATCGCTCCCTCACCCACAACTGCACCACCGCCCTCATCAAAGAAGGTGACGTCATTCTCAAAGCCTCCGGACAAAAACCCTTCGGTCTCCGCAAGGAATCCGTCTTCACCGCCCAACTGCCCCACGTCCTCCACCAACGCAACCTCCTCCAACTCCCCCCCGACCAACCACTCATCTTCGAGAACTTTAGAGTCACCCCGCCAATTCAATGAGCCCCCAGTAGCTGCGTGGGTTACAGCGCGGATGAGGAAAATACCCGCCACCTAACAAGACAAGACCTCAGCGTTTCCTCCGCAAACTCGGCAACTCGGTGGTGAACCCTCAATCATCCCGCCACCAACCTTCTCAACTGCCCCCCCACTTGAGCCAAATGCTCCGGCTTCCGCGCCATCGCTGCAAAAGTAATCGCCCCCTCCAAAGCCGAAAAAATCACTGACGCCGTATCCACCACCCGCTCCTCACTCCACCCCGGCTGCTCCCGGCGCAACGCAGCCTCCACCCACCGCAAATTCCTCTCCGTAAACCGCCCCAAGGCTTCTCGCACCGTCTCCGGCAATTGCCCCGCTTCCGCCGCCAAAATCCCGCACATGCACGCCGCACCCTGACTCGCCAATGCCCCCTCGAAGGACTCGACATAATGCGCAATCGGTGCCTCATGATCTTCCGCCGCGCCCAAGCCCGCAAAAAATTCCTCATCATACCGCTCCGTAACCGCCACCCCCAAGGCCTCCTTGTTCGGAAAATGATAGTGAATGCTCGCACTCTTGATGCCCATCTCTTCCGCAATCTTTCGAAAGCTGAACGAGTTGTATCCCCCCTGCCGAATCATCCGAATCGCATGTCCCACAATCGTGTTGGCTGTTTCACTCATGATTTTTGAATTCGGTAAGTATAGTAGTTCCCCGTCGCAAAAAACGTCCCTTCCTCATGACTCTGGATCATTTCCTCAACCCACCTCTTTCCCTCATCTGCTGGAAGAATATTCATTGCCGGAATTAGCTTCGCAAATCCTTGCACACTCGACAACCAGAAGTCGCCTCTCCCCGCCTCTCCAATCACATGACTGTCCATTCCCGATAACTCCAACTCCGCTTCACGAACAAAGCGCGGAAGCTGACGACAAACATCGAGATTGTTCACCACCGCCCCCAGCAATTTCCAATCGGTCTCCCGTCCCCACGAAAAGTCCCTCACCCCGTAAGTCGTCGACGCATAGTCGGCATCAAAAACCACCATCACTTTACCCGCTTTCAGAACGCGCGCCGCCTCCCTCAATGTCGCCACCACATCCGGGACATGGCTCACCAGGGTGTGGAGCACCACACAATCAAATCGCTCCTCTTCGAATGGCAACAAGCCATCCTCACTCTTCACCCACTCAATCCCCCCACCCGACTCCTCCCGCGCCACCTGCAACAGGCGTTCACTGATATCCACTCCCGTCACCTTCACTCCCGGCACGCGCTCCCGAATGCGACGCGCCACCACTCCCGTCCCGCACCCGAAATCCAAAACCTCATCTCCGTCCCTCAATCCCAGATTCTCCAAATAGGCATCGATAAACCCATTGAAATGCTCATTCCCACCCCGTGCCTCGAGTCGCTCCGCCATCGCAGAAACAACCACATCAGACTGGCCATCAGGATTTTGATACGGGTCACTCATCTCAAAATTTGAAATTACCTATCAGTAGGTAGTTTTTTTCGTTGACCTCGTCAACCCTCCGTGCGATTTCATTTCCCCTACCTTCTGATAGGTAGTTAACTAAACTCAAGAAAATCAAATGAAACAAGCACTCATCCTCGGCGGCTCCACCGGAATCGGACTCGACTCAGCAAAACGCCTCGCAGCCCGCGGCACCGCCCTCACCATCCTCGGTCGCAACCCCGAAAAACTCGCCGCCGCCGCTACCGAACTCGAAGCGGCCGGCTCGCCCAGCGTCACCACCCGTTCCCTCGACCTCTACAACACCGAACAAGTCGACGCCTTCATCAAAGAAATCTCGTCCCCCGACACTCCGGCCTTCGATTACCTTGTCAACTCCGCCGGCTACTTCTCCCCCACCCCCTTCCTCGACCACACCCGCGAAAACTACCGCCAATACCACGACCTCAATGAAGCCTCCTTTTTCATCATTCAGGCCGTCGCCAAACGCATGGCTTCTAACAAAAGCGGCTCCATCGTGAACATCGGTTCCATGTGGGCCAAGCAAGCCATCAAGGCCACTCCCTCTTCAGCCTACTCCATGGCCAAAGCAGGTCTCCACTCCCTCACCCACCTCCTCGCCATGGAACTCGGCGAACAAGGCATCCGCGTCAACGCCGTCTCCCCAGCCGTCGTCGAAACTCCCATCTATGGAGCCTTCATCAACCCCGATGAAATCCACTCCGCCCTCCAAGGCTTCAACGACTTCCATCCCATTGGCCGCGTCGGACAACCCGCCGATGTCGGCGCCGTCGTTGACTACCTCCTCAGCGACGAAGCAAGTTGGGTCACTGGAGCCATCTGGGACGTCGACGGCGGCGTCATCGCCGGCCGCAACTAACGACACACGAGCGGGGACCTTTGCGTCCCCGCTTTAACCCCGCACTCAATTCACCGTCGCCTCACCCGACTTCCGCAGCTCCGCATACCGCTTCGTCATCGCCGCCACCCGCTCCTGATACTCAGGCAGCGCCACCAAATTCCCCGCCTTCTTCTCCCCCAAGTTCTCCTCCAAATTGAACAACGCAAACGGCTCCACATCCTCCGGCTTGAACGGCCGCTTCCCCCGCAAAATCAATTTCCACGGCCCCTCCCGCAAAGCATAGTCCGACTCCTTCCAGCCCCGCATCGCCTGATGCATCAACACTGTATGCCGCTCCTTCACGTCCTCTCCACGAAACACCGGCACCAGATTCATCGAATCCTTCACCTTCTCCTTGTCTAACTCCTGCCCAGCCAAAGCCGCCACCGTCGCCACCATATCGTGACCCACCACTGGCTCCTCCGAAACACTCCCCGCCTCAATCACTCCCGGCCACACCGCCAAAAACGGCACCCGATGCCCTCCCTCGAAAATCGATCCCTTCGCCCCCGCCAAGCCATTGCTCGTCACATGCCCCGCCGCCTTCATCTTTTTATCTAACATCAGGCCCCCATTATCAGACGTAAAAACAAACAAAGTCCTCTCGTACACCCCCGCCTTCTCCAACGCCTTCCGCAACAGCCCCATCTGCACATCCAACTCCACAATCATATCCCCATGGATACTCGCCGTCGCCCCCGCCACCTTCACCCCATCTAACTCCTCTGGCGGAGTGTGCGGAATATGCACCGCCTGACTGCAATAATAGATGAAAAACGGCTTCCCCGCATTCTCCCGGATAAAGTCCCCCGCACGCTCCGCAAGAATCGGCCCCGCCAGAGTCGGATCCCAATTTGAATCTCCCTTCCCTCCTCGCTCCCGATGCTTGTCCGCCTGCCCCACATGATAACCATTCTGAATCGGCCCCACCGGACGAATCTTCGAATCCTCCTCCAACTTCAACCACTCCCGATTCTCGTAAAACGCATACGGCTCATCCTGAATCCCCTGCGGCAACTCCAATCCGTAATCAAATCCAAAGCTCAACGCTCCTTCCTTCAGTTTCTCAAACCCCTCCTCTGGCGGAAAAGTCGAACTCCCCAATCCCCACTTCCCGAAAAATCCCGTCGTATACCCCCCCGCCTTCGCAATCCGCGCAATCGTCGTGAACTTCGGATCAATCCCCGAATCCTTGCTCGGATTCCACACCCCAAACGGCTCGTAATTCCGATACGACCAGTTCCCCGTCAACATTGAAAAACGAGTCGGCGCACACAACGAAGCCGGCGCATGCGCATCCGTAAACCGCATCCCCTCCGCAATCATCCGGTCCAAATTCGGCGTCTCCACCGTCACTTTCCGCCCAGCCTCCCTCTGATAAAAACTCAAATCCCCCAATCCGATGTCATCCGCCATCACCAGCACCACATTCGGCTTCTCTCCCCAAAGACTTCCCATCAAACAGGCCAAACAACCCAAAATACTCAGTACACTTCGTTTCATCATCTTAATTCAACTCTGGCAGATACCCGCCATTACGCTTCTTCATCAACTCCGTCAACTCCGCAACCACTTCCGGAAGTTCTCCCGCCAAGTTCTTCCCCTCATTCGAATCCAGCTCGTGATCAAACAACATCACCTCCCGCCTCTCGCCCTTCAAAAACATCGCCATCCGATAACGCTCCGTCCTCAAACTCAAAATATTCCGCCAGTAACTCATCACCTCCTCATTCACCCGCTCTTTGGGATTCTGCAACACCGGCACCAAACTCGTCCCATCCAACCCCTCTCCCGGCTCAATCCCTGCCAACTCACACAAAGTCGGATACAGATCCACCGTCGCCACCAGACTCTCACTCGCCACCCCGGCCTGCGCCATCCCCGGCACTCGCACAATCAAGGCACTCTTCAGCGCCCGCTCAAACGCACTATGCTTCCCCCAAATGGTCTGATCTCCCAAATGCCATCCATGATCACCCCACACCACCACCACCGTGTTTTTTGCTAAGTCCAACTCCTCTAATTTTTCTAACACCTTTCCCACTTGCACATCCACATACGCCGTCGCAGCCCGGTACGCCCGCCTCACCTTCCCCGCATACTCATCCGAAAAACGAACCCCCAACCCACCCTTCTCCGGCTGGTCTTGATACTGGTGATTGAACTCCCCGCTCGCGTGCAAAAACACCCCGCTCACTCCTTCCGGCACGTCCGGATTCGGTGACACATCTTCCAACTCACACAAATCCCAATACTTCGCCGGTCCCGTAAACGGCAAGTGCGGCTTCATAAACCCCACCGCCAACACAAACGGCTCCTCTCCCTCCGCCAGCTCCTCCAACTTCCCCACCGCCATCTCCGCTAAAATCCCATCCGGATAAAACCCGTCCTCCTTCTCCAAAAACTCATAAACCGGTGCCGGCTCCTCCTCCCGCACAATCCCCGAACCATATCCATGCAACAACCCTCCACTCCAGCGCTCCTTCGGCACCGAAACATACTCGCTCCAGCTATGCGGCAACTCCAAAGCCAAACGCCCCTTCCCCGCACTCCGATACCCCCCCGCCGAATGACTGATCTTTCCCATCCCCACGGTCCGGTAACCGGCCTTCCGAAAACGATGAATCCACGTCTCCGGCTCTTCCCCCTCCGGCTTTCCAGCCAATGCCTTCGCCAAATAATGATGATTGATCTCCCGGCTCGCTCGCGGCCCCTTCCCCGTCAACATCGCCTCCCGCGAAGGTCCGCAAGTCGCCACCGCCACGTAATGCCGACGAAATAGCCGCCCCTCTCCCGCCAATCGATCCAAGTTCGGCGTCACCGCCCCCTCCACCCCACAACACCCCAACTCTGGTCGCAAATCATCGATCGACAAAAACAACACATTCAAACGCTCCCCCCACGCTCCTGAGGCAAGAAAAACGAACAAACCGAAGCCAACAGACCACTCTCTCATCACGCTTACGCCCGCGGGGCATCATGCTCAACCGCATGCTTGTCGAACTCTGGCAACACCGCCTCCAACTCCTTCCGTTCCCGCCGAAACTCCGGCGGCATCTTCTTCCACTCGCGAATCTTCGGAAACGAACCCAAGTCATCCGGCACCTTCGAAACATCATACCAGTCGCCCCGCCCATCCCGCATCACCTTCCCTCCCCGAATCATCTGCTGCTCCTTGTGATACGCATAAATCCAATCCCGATGCCCCTCTGCATCCCCAAACAAAAACGGCACCAAACTCTCTCCATTATGCTCATATCTCTCCGGCAAGCCCCCACCCGTCAACTCCGCCACCGTTGGCAAGAAGTCCGAGAGATTCACCAACGCCTCCTGCTTTCCGGTCTTCGTCACCCCCGCACCCCAAACAATCAGCGGCACATGTACCCCCCGCTGACTCACCACACTTCCCTTTCCATAACCACTCGTCCCATTGTCCGAAGTAAAAACGAACACCGTGTTATCCGAAATCCCGAGCTCCTCAAACTTCTTCAAATACAACCACACCTGATAATCCAAATAGTTCACATGCGTGTGAATCCCCGCCTCCGTGACCGTGCCATAGGTTTCATACTCCCCCTCATCCCCCGTAATCTTCACCTCTACCCGCTCATAACCCTCTCCCGTCCAATTCACCACCGGCGTCCCCGGCCACTTGCTAGTCGAATCCGGGTTCAACCAGTCCCACGCATCATGCCCCAAATGCGAACAATGATAGATCAAGAACGGTTTCTCCTCCTTCACCTTCCGCTCCATGAAATCAAAAATGAAATCCAGTTCCACATCCGGACCATAAGTTGCCAACCCAAACTCTTCCTTCGACTCCTCCGTATTCGGCCACCACTCGTCCCCCCTCTTGCCACCGTGATTCATCAGACGGACATGCGGGTAAAAATACCAACCATGCTGCATATAAGTGTCCATCACCACGCCCGTATCCACATCCACCAATTGACGCTTCCCATCCACCTTCCTCATTTCATGCTTAAAATCCGTAAACGGGTTGTCCTTGTTCGCCAAACTCCCCGGCGTGAAACACCCCTCGTCATATCCAAACTCCTGCCAGTCCCCCGACATCTGTGTCTTCCCCGCCCAATACGTCGCATACCCTCCATCCTGCGCCACATGCCCCAGGTGCTTCGGTGAACTCAAATAGAGCGGCCAATTATTCGTCACCTTCCCCTTCTCATTCACATAAGTCCCCTTGTCCTTGTTGTGCCACCACTTATGCAAATGCGCATACCGCCCCGTCATCATCATCGCCCGACTCGGACCACAAATCGTCGCCGACCACGTCGTCGTCACCCAACATCCCTCCGCCGCCATTCGATCCAACACCGGCGTCTGCGCCCGATACTTCGTATCCGAGGTATCCCCCTTCGTCGGCGAAGTCCAAACCGTCGAACCATAAATTGGCAACTCCCGTGCCGAAATATCGTCCGAAAATAGTATCACAATATTCGGCTTCTCCGCCGCAGCCACCCAACCTGAAAGGCCCAAAATCAAAAATCCCAAAAGTCTCATCCTGAATACTGCTGCCCTCATTACGTTCACCGGCCAAGGGTCTTCCACGAAATTTCCCTCACCCCAAGCCTCCAGGCAACCCGGCCCTATTCGCCCTCAACTGCCTTGTCCCATGCGAGACGCGCAATACTCACCCCTCGCTTGGGCCACTCAGCCGAAGAAATAAACCAGTCCCCGACTTCATCCTGAAAAATCTCTGGAGCGTGAGCGTCAATCACCGCCACCTGATTCTTCAGTTCAAATTTGAGCGGATCGTTCGAATGATAAACGTAAGTCTTATGCTGATAAGCACCTTGAACATCTGTCTTGTCCCAAACCCCATCCCATCCACAAACAAACAGATAAAACATGTCGTTATAACGAACAACCGAAGGCGATTCCGGATCAATACCCTCCGGCATCTCAATCAAAGCACCATGCTCCGTCCAATTCTCAAAATCATGCGAAGTCGACACCCGCACATCATGCACTCCACACGCGATTAAATAGTAACGCCCATTCCACTGAAATACCTGCGGATCGCGCCCCTCTGGTGCCCCCTTCAATTCCCCGCGCGGGGTCCAAGTTTGCAAGTCTTCCGACGTCGCAAAACGCATCGGAGTCGGTCCATACACCATATGATAAAGCCCATTCCGCCTCAAAATCCAAGGCGCATGAATCGCCTCCAACTCTCCCGGCCGCTCCGAAACCGGCAAAACTTTTGCCAAATCCTCCCAACTCCCCTCAGTCAAGGAATTCACGAGCGAACCCTCCGGAGCAACCGCATGAAATAGCAAATGCTCACCCGCATGGATATGATCCACATGAGTCAAGGGATGCGTAATTCCAAACGCATGCCAACGCCCACTCCGATCTCTCGCAAATGTGTGGTCATTGGGCACCCATTCCTCATAAAAACGACCAGTCACTAACTCTGCGGCATCAGGTCCGGGAAACACATCTCCTTTTGGTCGATACACATGCACATACTCCCCATCAATCCTAGGAATTCTGACCTGAGAAACCAGCGGACTCTCTTCGCCAAAAACCAAACCCAAAAAACAAAACGGCAGAACTATTCTCATAAAATCACACGATTCGATCTCTCCTGCGCCCCAACCCATCCCGGAAGGCCCAAAATCAATGATTCCAAAAATCTCATCGGATTCACTACCCACCCGATTACGTGCACTACCAGAGCGTCTTCCATCGAATTCAACCCGAACCACCCCCCTTCCACCTTGTCCCTACAACGATAAGTCTCGACTCCCCAATCCGATTTCCCGATTCTCCCCCGAAATTATGTTCTCCAACCTCAGCGACTCCCTCGACAAGACCTTCCGCAACCTCCGTGGCGTCGGAAAAATTTCCGAGGAAAACATCTACGACGCGATGCGCGAAATCCGCCTCGCCCTTCTCGAAGCCGATGTCGAAGTCGGAGTCGCCAAGAATTTCATCGAAACCGTCCGCGAAAAAGCCAACGGCGAGGAAGTCCTCAAGTCCATCAAACCCGGTGAACAAATCGTCAAAATCTTCCACGACGAACTCGCCCAACTCCTCGGTGGCGACCAAGCCCCCCTCGACCTCAACCCCCCTGCCCACATCCTCCTCTGCGGACTCAACGGTGCCGGTAAAACCACCACCGCTGCCAAACTCGCCCTGCGCTTGAAGAAAGACGGACGCAAACCCCTCCTCGTCGCCTGCGACCTCTACCGCCCCGCTGCCATCGAACAACTCGCCACCCTCGGTGCCCAGGCCGAAGTCCCCGTCTTCACCCCCGAACCCGGAGAAAAAGACCTCGTCAAAGTCGCCAAACAGGCCCTCAAATCCGAACAAGCTCGCTCAGCCAGCGTCATCATCTTCGACACCGCCGGCCGCCAGGAAATCGACAAAGACCTCGTCGAGGAACTCAAGAAGCTCCACAAGTTCGTCAAACCCAAGGAGACCCTCCTCGTCGCCGACGCCGCCACCGGCCAACAAGCCGTCTCCGTCGCCAACCACTTCAACGACGCCGTCGGCATCTCCGGCATCATCCTCACCAAACTCGATGGCGACGCCCGCGGCGGTGCCGCCCTCTCCATGCGCGCCGTCACCGGCAAACCCATCAAATACATCGGTGAAGGCGAAAAGATCGACAACCTCGCCGAGTTCCACCCCGACCGCATGGCCGACCGAATCCTCGGGATGGGCGACGTCGTCTCCATGGTCGAACAAATGTCCGAGAAGATCGACCACGAGAAAGCCGAAAAAGCCGCCAAACGCATGGCCAAAGGCAAATTCGACTTCGAAGACTTCCTCGAACAAATGCGCATGCTCCAAAACCTCGGCCCCCTCGAAGGCATCCTCGGCATGATGCCCGGCTTCAACAAAATCAAAAAACAACTCCCCAGCGGTGCCCTCGACGACAAACGCATGAAACACATGGAAGCCATCATCCTCTCCATGACCCCCAAGGAACGCCGCCGCCCCGAAATCATCAAGGGCACCCGCCGCAAACGCATCGCCGCCGGCGCCGGCCGCAGTCTCATCGAAGTCAACCAACTCCTCAAACAGTTCGGCCAAATGCGCAAAATGATGGGCTCCAAATCCAAGATGAAGCAAATGATGCAACAAATGGAAGCCCTCGGCGGTGGTGAAGGAGGCCCCGGCGGAATGGGCGGCCTCGGCGGACTCATGGGCGGCGGCGGCAAAGGCCCGAAGCTGCCTTTCTAAGAGGCTGTCTGAAAAAGAGTGGAAACGCGCTGCCGGGAATTTTTTCCGGAGGCAAGGCGCGGCGAGACCGTGAGTCGAGACTCGCGGTGAAGAAGCAACCCAGCTTACGGGAAAAAGGCTCGCAACCCACCAGTGTCTTTTTGAAACCTGCAGCTTTGCTGCTTAATTCCTCCCGAGTCTCATCACAGAATGTTCTTCAGCCTAAAGCCTGACGGGTTAAACTCCCATTAACGGCCAAAGAGCAAACGCATGAAAAAAATCTCCGTCCTCGTGGCGACCACCGCCTCTTCTCTCGCCCTTGAACTTTCGTGGACCGGCGATGGCTCCGACAACGAGTTCCTCAATCCCGACAACTGGAGTACCCCCACCGTCCCCAGTACCAGCGACAACGTCACCATTTCTTCTCTCGGGAACTCCTCCGGCCCTGTGATCGTCGGAAGCACCGCCGCCGTCAACTCGATCACGGCCTCCGCCCCTCTCAATCTCTCCGACACCCTCACGGTCAACTCCGCCTCCGTCTTCAACGGATCTCTCATCGCCGGCGGCTTGGGTCGACTCCGCGCCAATGGCCCCGTCACCCTCAACGATAGCAACGCCCTCAACAACCTCGTTCTCGAAGGCACCTCCTCTTTCACCAACAACGGCACCGTCACCATCGGCACCCGGGGCATCACCACCACCTTCACTAACGAAGGCGTCGCAACTCTCCTTGGTGCCTCCACCCGTCTCACCGCGTTCGCCAACCAAAGTTCAGGAATCCTCAATCTCGGCGAAAGGGGACTCGTCAACAGTGCCTCCATCCTCGTCAACGGCGGCATCATCCGCAAAGACAACCCTGCCCAACAATCCTTCATCGGAGCCGACTTCACCCAAACCGACGGCACCACTGAAATCAAAAACGGAGCCTTCCTCCAATTCGACGGCCTCGTCCAAGAATTCAAGGGTGGCGACATCACCGTAGATGGCACCCTCCAACTCACTCAGACCGTCGGCGGCACCACCTCTCGTACCTTCGACGGCCTCTCCAGCATCACTGGCCCCGGCACCGTCAACCAGATCCAACCCTACGAACTCAAAAAATCTCTCCGCCTCGATCTCCCCAACGCCCCCGGTTTTCAGCTCGGCAACCTCGTCGTCGGCGATGCTGGCCCACCTTCCTCCAATGCCATCCTCCTCAACGAAGGATACCTCACCATTGCCAGCAGCGAAACCCTCACCCCCGCCGACCCTAACAACGATAACAATGCCTTTATCAACAGCTCCGGTGCCACCGTCGAACAATCGCAAACCTCCAACGCCACCCTCGCCATCGACGTCGAAAACAACGGCACTTGGATTATGTCCTCCATGCGCACCCAAAAATTCGAAAACAAAAAAACCGTCGTCCTCCGCGGCGTTTCCAAAACCATCGCCCCTCTCATCGGCATCTCCTCCAGCACCTTCACCAACACCGCCGGCAGCACCGTTTCATTCGATCCCTCTGTCCAAAACCAACTCTTCACCTTCACCACCAAATACGATCAAGAAGCTGGTGCCCAAACCAATATCGCCCAAGGAACCCTCGCCCTGAACAACGGGTCCGACAACCTCTCCGGCTTCTTCGACATCGACTCCGATGGAACCCTCACCATACTCAATGGTGTCTACGACGCCCCCGATGAAGGCCTCGCCTTGCTTGGCCCCGGCCTCGCCATCATCGGAGACACCAACCTCGACCCAACCATCAATTACGCCGGGACCGGAGACAGCGTGACCTTCTCAAATGACCTCGGCATCTTCCCGGATGGAAACTTCAATACCGACGGAGGTCTCCGCTTCGATTCCGGCACCCTCCTCATCGGGGTCACCAACGGAGGCATCTTCCGTTGGCAAGGGGGCTCCATCACTGGCTTCTTTGACAACTTCGGAGAACTCATCATCTCAGCAGGCTCCCGACCCCGCATCCTCCAAGAGCAACTCATAAACAGATCCAATGAAAACGCCTCACTCACTCAATCCACCTCTCTCACCCTCTCCGGCCCCGAAGCAAAAATCACCAACCTTGGCTCTCATACCCTCACCCCCAACTCCTCCATCTCCGGAGGCACCTACGAGAACATGGGCTGCTTCGTTGGCACCTCAGGCACCAACGCCCTCATTTCCTCAACGTTCGACAACTACGGCCTCATCGATGTTCAGGGAACCGCCAATCTCAGCTTACCCAGCCTCACCAACTACGTCCTTGGCACCCTAACTGGCGGAACATACGAAGTTGGCCCTTCCGCCTCCATCACTCTCGACGGCCCCATCCTCAAACTCGTAAACGCTTCTTGGCGCGGACCTGGCACCGAACTCGTCACCTGCATCACCGACTCGTTCACCACCCTCAACAAGACCACCTCCGACACCCACACCAACCCCCTTTCCGTCGAAAACGGTGCCACCCTCGAACTCGGCCCGGGCACAACTACCACCATTCCAACCGTCACCATCCGCACCTGGGGCCAATTGACCGGGAGCGGTGAACTTCTCGGTAATCTCGATCTCTCTGACTCGGGCAACATCGCCCCGGGCGACTCCCCCGGCACCCTCACCATCACCGGCACCACCACCTTCGGCGTGAACTCCACCTACGAATGGGAAGCCGCCTCCCCCTCCACCTCCGACCTCCTCGCAATCTCTACCGCCACCATTCTCTCCGGCACCCTCACCCCCATTCTCCTTGATGACTACGTCCCTATCATTGGTCAAACTTTTACCATCCTCACAGCTCCCGCTGTCACCGGCTCCTTCGGCTTCATTGACCTCTCTAATCTCCCCCCCGGCCTCACCGTCACCCCCACCTACAACGCCACCTCCGTCACCCTCACCTTCGCTTCCACCAGCTTCCCCACCTTCGCCGCCTGGCAAACCACTCGCTTCTCGCCCACCGAACTCCTCGACCCCAACATCTCCGGCCCTGATGCCGATCCCGATAACGACGACCTCACCAACAAAGAAGAATACGCCTTCGGCCTCAACCCCAAGAAGCCCGACGTCTATCCCCTCGAACTCGTCGCCACCACCGCCTCCTCCATGGACCTCCGCTTCCCCTGGACCAATGGCAACGAAGCCACCTACACCGTCCTCACCTCCCCAACCCTCTCAAACTTTCTACCCACCAGCTCCAGCCTCCAATCCACTACCAGCAACACTGCCCCCGGCCTCGACCAACTCACCATTCGCTCCACCCACCCCTCCTCAACCACCCAATTCAGCCAACTCTCCATCTCCCTACCCACGACTCCTTGAAACCCGTCTTCGGATAAATCGACCAACAACCCGGTTCTCAAAGAATCCCCCGCCTCACCGCCACGTCCGCGTCCCCCGCCGTCGGCTCCCATGCCTCTCCTGCACCCGATCCGCCTCCGCCCGCGCCTCCTGCGTCACCCGCACCGCCCGAACCCTCCGCTGCGCCTCCGCATACGCCACCTTGTGCTCCACAACCGGCGCCGGATAATCCTTTCCAATCACACACCCGCAAAACTGCTGCTCCATCTCCGGCATCAAATGCGGCTCCGCCAAAAACTTCTCCGGCACGCCCGCCAACTCCGGCACCCACCTCTTCACAAACACCCCCTCCGCATCTTGATCCTCCACCTGCTTCCGCGGCGAATACACCCGCACCGTATTAATCCCTGTTGTCCCACTCTGCATCTGACTCTGGCTCCAGTGAATCCCCGGCTCGTAGTCCGTGAACATCCGCGCCAAATGCAACCCCGTCTCCCGCCAATGGAGCCAGAGGTGATAACTCGCAAAACTCATCACCATCGCCCGCATCCGGAAATTCAAATACCCCGTCGCTCGCACCGCCCGCATGCATGCATCCACCATCGGATACCCCGTCCGCCCCTCCTTCCAAGCCTCAAAAAACACCTCATTCCACGACTCTTCTCGTAGCCCATCATAAACCGGCGAAAAGTTCTCCCACTCAATCGACGGCTCATCCTCCAACTTCTGCATAAAATGGCAATGCCACCGCAACCGCCCCAAAAACGACTTCATCGCCTGATTCCACCTTTTATCGAACGCCAGGCCCTCCTGCTTCTTCACTAACAAATCCCCCTTCCGCTCCATCCCCCGCTGATAAACCTCCCGCACACTCAGCACCCCATAAGTCAAATACGGCGAAATACGACTACAAGCCTCGTAGCCCGGCACCCGCCTCGCCATCTCCATCGTATACCCAACCCCCCGCACCTCCCAA
>JBCCZX010000066.1:0-15321 GCA_039186735.1 Verrucomicrobiota bacterium
CCCCCATCGCCGACGAACTTCTCGCCTCCTCCAAACCCGACATCCCCCCCTCCGCCTGGGGCCGCCTCGCCAACTCCCTCTTCCGCCTCGGAACCCCCCAAAATCCCACCCGCCTCATCAACATCGCCAACCACCCCGAAATCCCCCTCTCCACTCGCCGCGAAGCCCTTCGCCTCCTCAAAAACTGGACCAAACCCCACCCCGCAGACCAATACCTCGGTCGCCACAACCCCCTCCGCCCACGACCCGTCTCCGAAATCAAGCGCCAACTCGAAGACGGCCTCGCCC
Source organism: Verrucomicrobiota bacterium (assembly GCA_039186735.1). GTDB lineage: Bacteria > Verrucomicrobiota > Verrucomicrobiia > Verrucomicrobiales > Akkermansiaceae > Roseibacillus. Next base: position 289 of record JBCCZX010000066.1, read on the forward strand.
CCCTCTTCTCCCAACAAGGCCCCCTCGTTGCCGACGCCATCGAACTCATCGCCCACTACGACCTCACCCCCGGCCAACTCCCCCCCGAACACTTCGCCAAACTCGCCGCCCGACCCGACCTCAGCCCAGCCGCCCGCATCCGCTCCCTCGAACTCCTCGCCACCAAACCCGCCTTCAACCTCTCCCCCCTCCTCTCCCAAATCCTCCAAGACCCCTCCAACCCACCCCAACTCCTTCTCACCGCCCTCAACCTCATCCACGCACGCGACCCCGAATCCTCCTTCCCCGCCATCCAAAACGCCCTCGCCTCCGAGACCATCCCCCTCCGCCAAGCCGCCGCCCGCCTCCTCGCCAACCACCCCGACCCACGCGCCACCACCAAACTCATCAATCTCCTCCAAAACTTCACCACCAACTCCCAACCCCCTCGCGACATCCAACTCGAAATCCTCACCGCCGCCCACAACCACGCCCACCCCGAAGTCCAAGCCACCCTCACCGCCTACCAAAACTCCCTCAACCCCAACAACCCCCTCGCCCCCTTCACCAGCTCCCTCCACGGCGGCGACACCGAAGTCGGCCGCCAACTCTTCTACTCCCACCCCGGCGGCCAATGCTCCCGCTGCCACCAAGCCAACCCCAACTCCTCCAGCGAAAACATGGCCGGCCCCCACCTCTCCGACATCGGCAAAACACTCGACCGCCGCACCCTTCTCGAATCCCTCCTCCTCCCCTCCGCCTCCATCTCGCCCGGCTACGCACCCGTCACCACCACCCTCAAATCCGGCCAAACCCTCTCCGGCACCCTCCTCGAACACACCGAATCCCACCTCGACCTCATCCTCAACGACCAACCCACCCGCATCCCCATCGCCGACATCGACTCCATCCTCGCCCCCGTCTCCCCCATGCCCTCCATGCAACTCCTCCTCAACCCCGGCGAACTTCGCGACCTCGTCGCCTACCTCCACACCCTCCGCACCCCTCCGAAGAACAAAAAACCACTTGCTCCCAACCCCAAACCGTTCCACCCATCTGCAACACAACCGACACCAACCATGGCCGAAGAACCATCCACCACCCCTCCCGCCGCTGACGGACTCCCCGAAGGAATCGACCCCGCCGTCTTCGAACTCGGCAAAAAACAATACATCACCTGCTCCGCATGCCACGGACCCAACGGCGAAGGAGTCGCCAACCTTGGCCCACCCCTCGCCAACTCCGAATGGGTCACCGGCCCCATCGATAACCTCGCCCGCATCCAGCTCCGCGGCCTCCAAGGTCCCATCACCGTCAACGGCATCGAATACAACCCCGCCGCCCCCATGGCTGCTCTCGCCTACCAAACCGACGAACAAATCGCTGCTGTCCTCACCTTCGTCCGCAACTCCTGGGGCAACTCCGCCTCTCAAGTCGAACCCGCAGACATTGCCAAATGGCGCGACGAAGTCGGCCAACCCATGCTCACCGTCGCCGACCTCATCCCGCCCATCAAACCCGAACCCGCCGGTGCCCCCGTCGCACTCAAGAAAGCTGTCACCGACAACTTTCCGAAAGCAGAAGCCGCCTTCAACTTTCCCAGCCCTTTTTTCTCCCTCCTCTTCCTTGGTGTCATCGCCTTCGGATGCGCAAGATTCATCCTCAGCAAAAAAAGTTAGGCCGGATGGGGTGGGCGATGGGAGCAGAGCTGAGTGCCAGACCTAGTTCACTCCCCCCTTCAACCAAAGAACCGTTCCCACATAAGCGGAAACGCTTACTCATTCCCCCAATTCCTTGGGTCCATCAGTGACTGCTTGTTTGTTCGCCGTTCCGCACGATGCTGAATCTGCCGCTTCTGCTTGGGACTCAACATCTCCTTCCGACGCTTCTTCCAATCGATCCGCGGCAAGTCCCCAGCCATGATGCACCCGAGCGGGCGAATCTCAGCGACGATCTCCGCGAGTCCGAACTCCTCGATCTGCGCCTTCACCTGTGCAGCATTCTTATAGGCCACCGGAGTCTCGCTGAGGTCAGGTTTCCCACAGAACCAACGCACATCGATATCCTTGGTATGATGCGCAATCACGTTCTTCCGAGTGGCCTCATCGCCGTAACGATCCCGCAACTTGGTTCGCGACACGTTTCGCCCCGCCCCATGAGGAGCAAAGGACAAGAACTCATCTTGGTCGGCTCCCAGCACCATGAGAATCGGTTCCGCCATGTTCAGCGGAATCAATCCCAGCAGGGGACGACCATCGGAATCCTTCCAAGCCGGAGTCGCACCTTTTCCGTGCAGGAACACATCCCCGCGCTTCCACACGAAGTTGTGCTCATTCCCGAAACTCGCCACTTTCGTAGCACCGATACTATTCAGGAACTGCTCATGGATGACCTCGTGATTCGCACGCGTCCACTGACTCACGTATTGCAACGCTTCCCAGTAGTTCTGACCCTCGTCGGAACGGGCATCCAACCAAACAGCCGCGTTGGGAATTCCTCGCGCCACCTTGTCGGTGGCTTTCAAAGCCGCCTTCTGTCCGCGTTTGAAGAGATGCGCCCCCAGCCCCCGCGACCCATGATGAGTCACCAAAACCCGAAGCAGCGGAGCGTGGGCGTCTCGCCCGCTAGCAATCTCATTCGCCAACTCGCCATACCCCGCCAGACGCAATCTCCCCACCAGTTCCTCGGTCACCTCAACTTCGCCTAGATAAGCAAAGTGATTCCCATCGCCTTGGTCAGCCATGTGAACGCGTCCATAATCCTTCAATCCGCTCAAAAACGGATTATCCCAAACATCTTCCTCATTCACTTCATGCTCAACCAAGTGATCGTAGTGACGACCACCAGGCCCAAACCGGGTTGCCGCGGTCAAGGCATCCAACTCATTGGCAACGCTACTGCGCTCCACGTAAAACGAAGCAAACATCGAACAACAAATGTCCGCCGAATGCGCGCTCGGGATAATCGCGTTTTCCACGGCAATCGCTCCTCCCACGGGAATACAAGCTTCCCCAGGGCCGGAAGGACAAGCATCCGGCATGATGGCTCCACGTTCAATCACAGGCACCTTCAAGAGCTCGGACATCTTGCGACGAACCTTGGCGACGTTGTCTTTTTCCTCATCATTTTCAGGACGAATCGCTTCCGTTACCTTCTCCGGTTCAGAACGCATCGCCATCTTAGGCTGAGGCTCCCCAAAGTCCTTCGCGAGCAACTTGAGCAAATACTTGCGGTCGCAAATACCACGTTCCTCGTATTCGCGCACCTTTGCCATCATCTCGGCAAACACCGGCCCTCGTTCCCAGCCAGCTTCAATCAAATCTTCTTGTGTGAGTTTCATCTCAAAAAATTCGGTAGGGACGTCTTGCCAAGACGTCCGCCTCTAGTTCGGCGGACGCCCCGGCGGTGCGTCCCTACCATTTTCATTCAGTCTTCACCATTTGCAGCAAGGAGTCGAGAGACCCCATCACGAAATGGTTGTTGTAACCCTCGCCCAGCTGCTTCACGGCATCGAGTGCACGCAACTGCAGGAGAGCAGGATTCTTTTCATACAAACGGGCTGCATTGGCAGTGACTCGCATCGCTGCCGCTTCACCCCGTGCTTGTTCTAGTCTAGCCAAGTTCTTACGGTAGGGACGCCTCGCCGAGGCGTCCGCTCAATTTCAAGACGCCTTCCTGGGAAGAAAGACCTCCCACTCCGGAATCTGATACGAATTCTTCAGTAGATTCGTGACCGGGACCTGTGCCGGACGAGCCGGTCGCTTTTTCAAACGAAGACCGGCCTCTTCCGGGGTCTTGTCTGCTTTCCGATTGTTCACCAGACGGTCAGACAAGACGCAATTTTCCCAGCTTGTTTCTCCACCGCGCGAACGCGGAAGCACGTGGTCAATGTTGCCTTCGTTCGGCTTCAAAGCACGACCGGTGTATTGGCAACGCCCACCGTCTCGCTCCCACAGCCCCCTCAAAGAAAACCTCGGCCTCTTCAAAGGAACCCTGTCGAAACGACTCAGGACAATCACAGTAGGAACACGAATCGGTCCAGCCACCGTCCCAACGGAGAAGTCCCCGCTTCGAATCGGCAACCGCCCCCAATTCTCCCACTTCACTGGAAGCATCCAATCCTGTCCCCGGACATCCAAGCCAGTCGCAGTTCCCGTCGCCAGCGAGGCAAAAGCCTCTGCCGGGGTTGTCACGTCAACAGCTTGCCAGTTCCGGTTCAAGACCAGCACCACACTCTTTTCCAATACTCCTTTCATCGTTTTTCTCGTTTCGAAAAGCCCGCAAAATCCCTGGGTGTTTGTTCCTGAAGCTCGCAAAAAGGAAGACCCCCAGCCGAATGACCAATACCCGATCATCCGGCTGGGAGTCTCCCTTGCTCCTGTAAAATTCCTGCACCGCTTCCTCTGCTTCACGCATGTCTAGAAGAGCCCGTCTCCGGTCTTCTTCCTCGTTCATGAAGCAATTCCAACGTCGATGGGAATAGCCATGCAGATGCCACAAGCGGCCCTGATTCTTTGGCTCACAAAGGATGGAATCAATCTCCTCCAAGCGCGATTCCACTTGTGGCAGAGCGACTCGTTCGTGAGTGACCATGAAGGGTCGTGTTTCCGACACCCCGTACTCGGGATAGCGGAACCAGAACTTCCCCATCCAGCCGGAGCGGATCAGGATTCTTAATTGCTCTCTCGAAGCCACTCGATGGCGACTCACTTGAAAATATTTCAGCAACTCCTCGGGAACTTTATTAAATAGCACGTCACGAGGTGACAAACCTGACAGATGATGCCCCCATTCCACAAAGCGTCGCTTTCTCCAATCGTATCTCCGAAACGGACACACACGGCACTGCTGATAGTTTTCCACAAACTTGAGCGCAGCCGCTAGCTGATCAGCATCTTTGCGTCTTTGCGCATCTGCTCGAAGAACAAAACTGCGCTCCCAACCACGCTGGAAAGGCTCCTTCAACTTCCGCCAAGGAGCCTCTCGCAACTGTTGCCAAAGCTCACATCGCTCCTGATCAAGCGAACGCAGGTAGCGGTCATTTTTTTCACAATTTTCTGCGCGGATTTTTCTCCGCTCGTTCTCTTTCATTCTAATTTTCTGATGGGTTAAAAAAATGCGGCGGGTAGGCCCATGAATCCTACCCGCCGCTTCGTTTAGCACACGTTACACGGCAAAAATTTCATCGTTCATTTATCAACTCCCAGTCCGGTTTCACAATCGCTCGTAGAACCGCGTCCTTCATCTCTCCAAATCGCGAACACCCCCACCGGGAAACCCCTTCCAGTTTCATCCCTGCCTTTTCCATTACCCGTCCAGACGCCGGATTCGTTGCAAAGTGACTCGCAAAAATTCGCTGAAACCCTCGTTCTTCGAAGCCAAAACGAATCACCTCTTGAAGTGCTTCGGTCGCATAGCCTTTGCCCCAAAAGGGAACTCCCAGCCAATAGCCAACTTCGCTCCGAAGTTGGTCCGGCTTGGGATGAAGGCCCATGGACCCCATCAATTCGCCGCTTCTCTTTTCGCAAATGGCAAAAATCAAATCCTCACCGGACTCGAATTGTTCTTCATGAGTAGAAATCCACTCCTCAGCCCGTCCCTCTGGATAAGGGTGAGGCATGAGAGACAATTGCTCAGCCACACGGATATCGCCTCCCAGTCGGCGAACCTCCTCGGCGTCACTCATTGAAAAGGGCCTCAAAATCAGCCGACTCGTTTCTAATGTCGGCCGCTCACTGATTGTATTCATTGTTCATTATTTCTGTTAGATTTGGTGCCCGGAGTGGGACTCGAACCCACACCTTCGGATTCAAAGTCCGATGCTCTCGCCACTTGAGCTATCCGGGTTTCTAAATTGGCGATCCTGCCGGGACTCGAACCCGGATCGACCGATAGAAAGTCGGTAGTGTTCGCCTTTACACCACAGGATCATAAAATTGGTCGGGAAGACCGGATTCGAACCGGCAACCTCACGCTTCCAAGGCGCGCGCGCTTCCATTGCGCTACCTCCCGTTTTATAAATTTCGCTTAGTGAAACATCGGCCTGTCTTCCGAAGCCTTGGCGAAGGAAGATGGGCCCGTCGGGACTCGAACCCGCTTCAACCGGGTAAAAACCGGATGCTTTACCTGTTAAGCTACAGGCCCAAAAACTGGAGCGGCGGCCTTTACTGCCGCCTTCGAACCCTGGCGGAGGGTGGAGGAACGCTTTGGCGTATTTATACGCATCGACTTGGACAGATTTTGGAGGAGAAATCTGCTAGCCGCATGGCAGGAGTGGAACGAAGGCAATCGAACCCCTAGGACGCAATGCCTACCCTGGTTTTCAAGACCAGTTGCCGGCCATTCAGCGGCACCATCCTAAAGATGGCGGAGCCCGGAAGACTTGCACTCCATCGCTGTGAGGCGACTCAGCGTTTAGCAAACGCGACCGGCTCGCTTGTCCGGTTCAGACTCCAGAAACTTGCTAGTAGGTCTGTCAGGACTCGAACCTGCATCAACCAGTTATGAGCTGGCTGCTCTACCCTTGAGCTACAAACCTCTTTGGTATCCGCGGCCGGACTCGAACCGGCACTTGACCGATTTTAAGTCGGTTGCCTCTGCCGTTGGGCTACGCAGGCAAAAATGGTACTCCCGGTAGAACGCTTGGTGCATTTATGCACCTTATCAAAATCAGTTTTCGGAGGAGAAAACTGGAAGAAGCATAGCGTGAGCGGAGCGAGGGCAACTTGAACCCACATCTCCGCGTTCGTAGCGCGGTGTCCTCGCCATTGGACGACGGAAGTTGGAAAATAAATACGAAGTGGAGGACTCGAACCTCGTGACCTCCTGCCCACTCTTTTACGTCGACGGCTTAGAAGGCCGTTGTGGGAACACCTCGCAAAAGAAATTTGGAGTGCGGTGAGTTATCACCGCTTTCACCAGTTTACGCCTCTGATCTCACAAGGACATTGGCACCTACAGTATCGAAAAAGATTACTTGGCGTCGAACTTGCCAACAGGCTGTTAATGCAACAGAAAGCTTTAGACCAAAGCGGTGATGACTCACCGCACTCCAAAGCCGAAACTGGATCCAGCGACAGGACTGGTAGCCTGCATCATCCGCTTTACAAAAGCGGCGCGATTCTCCGCCACGCTGGAATTTAGAAAAAATGGATGTCCTCCGGGGTTCCGCCCCCCGCAACAGCTGTTTTGCAGACAGCGCGGTTCACTAGCTCCGTCGAGGACATTTGGGGGGACCAACGGGACTCGCACCCGTACCGCCGCAGTCACAGTGCGGGATGCTACTCTTACAACATGGTCCCCGTTTTGAAATTTGGCGGTCCATGCCAACGCTTAGCTCTTTTTTGAGCGACACATACCCTGGCTTCCAGAGGAGGAAACCACACTCCGCATAGCGTGAGCGGAGCGAGGGCATTTTGCACTCCTCGTCTTCTTCCGGCCGATTTAACGACGGTGGTTTTGGAAACCACTGGCCGATACAATCCCTTTGAAAATTGGTTGCGGAGGTCGGAACGCCAGCGCCATGCGCATCCAAGTCCAGCTTTCGGAGGAGAAAGCTGCACACCGCATAGCCGAGGCGAAGCGAAGGCAATCGAACCGACGGCAAAAGGCGTATGAGACCTTCTCGAGATACCAACACTCTCCCCGCGATTGAAGGAATGGAAGAAGACCGCCACGCATGCCTTCTTATCCAAATCACAAACCTCGTCGTTCCGTGGAATCCTTATTCAATAGCGGGTTGAACACCCGCGCTCCATACTCCAAGCCCTGTGATTTGGATGGGAGCTACTCGGAAGCAGCCCCCTCCAAAATACCAATTTCAGGAACAAACACCGTCACCGTTCTCTCGAACCATGGCCGCAGGGATTTCTCGGCGGACCTTTCAATGTTTCCTCGGCACATCTTTCAACTAGCCTTTCAGGCCTCGAAAAAAGCACATAGATTCCTGTCTCTTTGCATATCTCGCAAAGATAAGTCTTTCTTGACCAAAACATCATCTCTTTTAGAATCCACCTGCACAGTGATTCGTCAGGACTATGTTCTGCCGTGCTGTCAAAACCGTCGTCAGTTGCCGCTGACGGCGGTTTCTCATTTCAAGGTTCTATCAAAGTTTTCTCGTTTCTTTTCTTCGTTTTCCTTTCTGGATCTTCTGGTCGTCGGCTGCCTGAGCCAACAAAAAAGCCCTGCTCCCGATGGGAAGCAGGGCTTTTGAAAATCTTCTTTACCAATGATTTACATAATCCTGCTTCCCGACTTATCGCGCTCAGATTCGCTGTGAATTTCTGGTTGGTACACCATTGCATCGCGATTCCGGAAACTGCTTGAATCGAGGAATTTTGCGCGAAGGACACACAAGCCTCCCTGCGACCAAGCCAACCTGGCTTTGGGCGAAATGGAATTTATCGGGCTTGAGACTTTCATTTTTGGAATCCTTTTCCTTATGGATTAACTTAGCTTTCGTTGAGGACAGAGTTATAGATTCCTCTCTGTTGGTCAAACTCTTTTTTCATCATTTTTCAATTATTTCAACGACCACTCTTTTTCCAGAACCTCCTCAAATATCTCCAATTTCCCCCGCTCTCTTCTCCGCAGAATATCGCGATAATCCCGCAAACCTTCCTCCCGCTTTCGGTTAGACAACGCCACTCTGAGCTCTTCTTTCACCCCCTTGAAATTCATCTCTCCCCCCTCCTCTCTTTCTAACACCTCTACCACATGAGACCCCAGACGCGTCTCAACCACTTCCATCTGCCCCATAACCAACTCCGCTACCTGAGCGAAGAACTCCTCGTCACCCCGACCCTCTTCCATCCACCCCAAATCACCCCCAAACCTCTTCGACTTCAAATCCTCACTCCGCCTCTCGGCCACTTCGGCAAAGTCATTCTTTTTCTTTACCTCCTCCAATGCCTCTTCCGCAAGCCTTCTCGCACCCGCCTCTCCATGGTCCAAAGAAGCAAAAAAGATCTGTCGACATCGAATCCGCTCACCTCTCCGAAACTGATTACGGTTTTCATCGTAGAAATTCTTCGCTTCTTCCTCACTCACCTCAATTCCCACCAACTCTTCCAAATACGCCTCCTGCTCCAACTTCGCGCCCACCCTAGCCCCCAATTCCTCCATACCCCTCCATCCCTGCATCGCCATCGCTTCCTCAAATTCCTGCTCAGTGACAAAACGCTTCTGAAACCATCTCACCGCTCTCGCTAACTCTACATTTTCCACCGCCGCCCGCTCCGGATTAAACCTCACCTTGATTCTCAACAAATGCTCATCAAACAACCGGTTGATCGCCGCCAACCTCAACTCCTTCAACCGGTCGCTACTCAAACCCTCCACACCCTTCCCCTCCCGCCACAACCGCTCCTCTACCGCTCGATCGATTTGCGTAAGCAAAATTGGCTGAAAATACACCCGCGCAGCCACCCCTCGCTCCATTTCCTCTGCAATCGCCTGGGCACTCGCTAGATCCGCTCCCCGAATCTTCTTCCGCAGCGGACCATGAAACACAAACAGATCCAGAAACAAATACACCAGCGCAAGACCATACAGCCCTACCCTCCAGCCAGCACCCGAATCCACTTTCATCACCTCCAGCCTCGCAAATTCTCCCCGACCCTCAACCTCCAAACGCTTTCTCCACCTCCTCCGCAATCACCCGCAAACCCTCCCGGACCACCTCCGCTTCCATCGTATAAGTCACTCGGATGCATTCCCGCCCGTGCGCCCAATCCTTCTCCTCTCCAAAAAAGAAGTACTCCCCCGGAATAATCAACACCCCCCGCTCTTTCAAACGCCGATACAGCTCCTTGGAAGAGATCGGCAACCCCTCAAACCAAAACCACAAAAACAACGCCCCCTCACTACGATGAACAGAGTAATTCTTCACCCCGCTAAAAAGCTCTTCCACCCAAGCCAACGCTTGCCGCGATTTCTTCTCATAGAACGGCCGAATCACCTCACGCGACACGCGCAAAATCTCCCCGCTTTCCACCATCGGCTGCACCATCGCCTGACCCACATTTCCGTTCGCCAGTCCCACCACACTTGTCATCTCAGCCACCGCTTCCACCACTTCCTCTCGCGCTACGACAATCCCAGTTCGCGTCCCTGGCAAACCCAACTTCGATAAACTCATCGTCACGATCATCCCCTCTTCCCAAACCGGATTCACCTCCTCGAAAATCACTCCTGGAAACGGCACCCCATACGCACTGTCCACGATCAACGGAATTCCCCGCTCTCTCGACAACTCCCGCAACCGCTCAATTTCCTCATCACGTAGCACGTTACCCGACGGATTCGTCGGCCGCGACACACAAATCGCCGCCACATCATCCCCGACCTCGAGATTCTCGAAATCGATCCGATACTTGAACTCACGCTCACCCGTCCGCTCGATCAACGGACGCCGCACCTCAAACAACTCCCGACCCACTCCCTGATCGACATACCCGATATACTCCGGCACCAGTGGCAACAAAATCTTCTTCCGCCGACCATCCCCCATCTCCCCCGCCAACGCATTGAACAAAAAGAAAAACGCCGTCTGCCCTCCCGCCGTCACCGCCACATGCTCCGCCCCCACCTCCCATCCAAACTCGCGCCGCAACAACCCCGCCAATGCCTCCCGAAACACCATCCCCCCGGCCGGCGGCTCATAATTCCCCAACACCCGCCCCACCTCGGGCTCCAACTCCCGCCAACGCCTCGCCCACACCGCCTCCACCTCCGGAATATGCGCTGGCTGCCCCCCACCTAACATCCTCACTTCACCGCCACCCGCCATCGCCTCCCCCAAATCTTTCATCAACTCCCCAATCCCGCTTCCCCCGCCTAACCTCTGCCCAAACTCCGACCATTCCCAATCACTCACCCCCCTCCCATATCACTCCCGTTCCCACTTGGCAAACGCTCCTTCCCTCCTACATTGGCCCCGCAGAAGACCTGCAACCTCAAATCTCAAACCAAATCACTATGGCACTCACAACAGGAACCAAAGCTCCCGATTTCACCCTCGTCACCCTCGGCGCTGACGGCCCCGAACTCTTCAAACTCTCCGAAAAAATCGGCGAAAAAAATATCGTCCTCCTCTTCGTCCCCATGGCCTTCACCGGCGTCTGCACCGAGGAATTCTGCGCCATCACCAGCGAACTCTCCGAATACGAATCTCTCGACGCCACCGTCGTCGGCATCTCCGGCGACAACCCCTTCGCCCAAGCCGCATGGGCCGAAAAAGAAGGCATCAAACTCACCCTCCTCTCCGACTACGAACACGAAGTCGCCAAATCCTACGACATCGCTTACGACCAATTCCTCCCCGACGCCAATCTCATCATGGGTGGTGTCGCCAAACGCTCCGCCTTCGTCATCGATAAAGAAGGCACCATCCAATACGCCGAAGCCCAAGACCACCCCAAGGACCTGCCCGACTTCGATAAAGTCAAAGAAACCCTCAAGTGCCTCGGATAAATCATACCGCTTCCAAGGCCTTCCTCATCGGGGAGGCCATCGGAAGCGCCTCAATCTCCTCCGCCCCAAACCACTCTTCCCCCTCGCTCACCCCCCCCGGCACCGCCGCCCCACAATCATAAAGACACAGCGTCACCCGATGCTTCGTGATCGCATACTTGGAGGTCTTCACAACCTCCAAATCCGCCACCTCCTCCTCACTCCGAAGCGGCAATCGCCAAAACCCCCTCCGCCTCGATCCACCCTCCTTCGCCAACAACACCCTTCCCCCGCTCCGCGCCAAAAGCGCATGCTCCACCACCTCTACCGTCTTCACCTTCGCCTTCTTCACCGGCAACTCCTCCGGCTCCCTCGTCAAACACCACCCCGCCACCGGACAACTCAAACAATCCGGCTTCCGCGGTCGACAATACGTCTGCCCCAACTCCATCAATCCCGAGTTAAACTCTCGCGGCCGCTCCCGATCTAACAACTCCCCCGCCCACTCCCACAACTGCCTCCGTCCCACCGTCCCATCCACCGGCTCCCAATAATCCATCATCCGCGCCAACACCCGCGCCACATTCCCATCCACTATCGGCGCCGCCTTCCCAAACGCAAAACTCGCAATCGCACCCGCCGTATACTGACCCACCCCCGGCAACCCCTCCAACTCCCCCACCGTCTCCGGAAACCGCCCCCCATACTCCTCTAACACCACCCGCGCCGTTTTCTGCAAGTTCCGCACCCGATTGTAATACCCCAAACCCTCCCACGCCTTCAGCAAGGCCTCCTCCGACGCCCCCGCCATCACCTCCAAATCCCCAAACTCCTCCCAAAACCTCTCAAAACGCCTCCCCGCCCGCACCGCCGCCACCGTCGTCTGTTGCAACATCACCTCCGAAATCAACACCGCCCAAGGCTCCCGCGTCTCCCGCCACGGATGCCAAACCCCCTCCCGCTCGAACCACCCTACCAAGGCCTCCCGGAATCTTTCCCCATCCCCCAACGGAGACTCTTTTGCCGTTGCTTTGAACACCTCCTCCACCCTCAAAAAATCCCCCCGTCCGTCAAATCGTTCCTTTTCTGTGTTCCTCACAAAATCTCGCTTTCTCTCGGCACTAAATGTGCTTTGTTCACTCATACAGTGGGAATTGTGTCAAATCCGTTGCCTTTCCGGACCATCGCCTGACCCCGTTCCAAACTAGATTTTTAACAACTCACAATCACCTCACCATGGCCACCATCACGAAACGCGACCTCGTCAACCGGATCAGCAACCAAACCGGATTGACCCAACAACAAGTCTTCGACGTCGTCCAAAAGACTCTCGATGAAATCACCACCGACCTCGCCAAAGGCGATACCGTCGTCATGCGCAACTTCGGCACCTTCGAAGTTCGCATCACCAAGGCCAAAGTCGGCCGCAACCCCAAGGACCCCTCCAAAGACGTCCCCATCCCTCCCCGCGCCATCGTCAAATTCAAACCCGGGAAGGAAATGAAAGAAAAAGTCGCCCCCGTCCTCCCCATCGTGCAAGAACGCGAAGTCGACTAAATCAACCACATCACCGGCTTCTTCCAAGCCGCCAATGACCCTCCAAGACACCCCCTTTCATTGAGCCTGCCGCCCTCTCACGGCAGGCTCTTTTCATGCACAAAAGTCTCCTCCTCATCCTCACCCTCCTCCTCGTCTCCTGCGGTTCCAGTGGCACTCCGGCTACATGACCCGCTCCTACACCATCAAGGGCATCCGCTATCACCCCATGTCCGTCGACCAAGCCCTTCGCTACAAAGAACGCGGCATCGCCTCCTGGTACGACGAATCCTCCTTCTTCGGACTCAAACGCGGCAACACCTCCCTCGGCGAAAAAGTCCAACCCTGGGACATCTCCGGCGCCCACAAAACCCTCCCCCTCCCCTGCCGCGTCAAAGTCACCAACCTCGAAAATGGCCGCACCCTCGAAGTCCGCCTCAACGACCGCGGACCCTTCATCGCCGGTCGCATCATCGACCTCACCCCCCGCGCCGCCCGCAAACTCGGCTTCGAAGACCAAGGCCTCACCCGCGTCGAAGTCGAAGTCCTCTCCGTCGGTGACGGCCAATTCAAACGCAAAGCCAAACGCGGCTTCTCCCTCTGGCCCTTCTAGCGCATTTGAAATGAAGATGAAGCCGATGCAGCGAGAAAATGGAGTCTCCAACAAGGCCTTGCAAGGGCGCTGGTCAAGACCAGTAACCGAGCAAGAACGCAGTGGGTGGCCAAACACTCCGCTAGTCTGCTTCTCCTCCGGCTCTGCCGCCTTCTCAACTATCAAAACCATTCAACGGCTAGAGACTCATTAAAAATGACCAAAACATCCAAACGCGAACAACACACTCGCCCCCGAACAACCCGGTCACTCCAGAAAAAGACCACCCAGAATCAAAACACTCCCAGCCACCTCAATCATCACCACCAAAAAGCCCAAAAACACCTCACCACAAAACCTTCGCGCCTTGGCGTCTTAGCGCGAGTCCTTTAATCACTGACCCTCAAACCCCTTCCACTCCCCTGCTTCTCTCCTCCAGCCCAACCAAAAACCCACTCAACCCAAAAAAACACCTCACCCCCCTCTCATCCACAACTTCAACAAGCACCCTCCAGACCCAAGCATCCTTGCCATCTGGTCTATCCCTGTTTCCCTTCCTCCCACCCCGCCCATGACCCCCCAAGCCACCCTCCAACTCCTCCAAACCCAACTCGCCAAACACCACCTCACCGAAAAAGGCTGGACCGGCAAACTCGACCACGCCAAACGCCGCTTCGGCCTCTGCTCCCCCTCAAAAAAAACCATCTCCATCTCCCGCCACCTCGCCGCCCTCAACCCCCACCTCGAAGTCCTCGACACCATCCTCCACGAAATCGCCCACGCCCTCGCCTTCGAACAATACCGCACCAACTGCGGCCACGACCCCCGCTGGCAAGCCATCGCCCAAGCCATCGGCGCCCGCCCTCAACGCTGCTACAACCCCCAAACCGTCTCCCAACCCCCCGGCAAATGGCAACTCATCCACCAACACACCGGCGAAGTCTTCCACACCTACCACCGCAAACCTAACCGCGACCTCAAAACCACCTACATCAAAGGCCAAAAACAACACACCCTCGGCCAACTCGTCTTACGACGATTATCGTAGAACGCCCGAAGATACTTTCAAAAGACGAATCTTAATTTAGCATTGAGAACTAGTTTTATCATAAAATCCCTACTCAAGAAAGTTAGCAGAACATTGTGCACTGCCTTGTTAGGCATTTAAGTTTGACGGTGAGTTAAATGACTTAAATGTAAATAATGGAATTATGATTCCAATTCCAACTAGAACCACAAATGCAGAAAGATTCCAAGGAGGGACCGGGAGCGTGTTGTATATTTCTATAGCTCCTATAAGGATAAAAGCAAAAGCTGTAATCGTAACAAGATACTTGAATGCTGAGTCATGATTGGGGCCGCGATCAGGACACCTTCTTAGCCAATATGGTAGAGTATCATTCAATTCCTATTCGGGATAAAGCTCTGTTCTTAATTTGAAAATTACTTCTAAGTAGTGCTGCTTCCAGCATCTA
>JBCCZX010000067.1:0-15309 GCA_039186735.1 Verrucomicrobiota bacterium
GCGAGTTTGCGGATCGAATCCGGACGGAGATGCGGTTGTTGCAGGAGAGGTTTGAGACGGGGGAGAAGTTGATTGAGTTGTTGAGGAAGAGTCCGCCAGCGGGACTGGGTCGTGATGATGCGTGGGGGCTGAGTGATCATATTGTGGGGGGGGATGATGAGTCGCTGTTGGATTCGCCGATGTCGATTCCGCCGTTATTCGGGGTGGGGGATTACCAGGTGTTTCATGCGGATGGGAATACGAATTCGATGATGGATCGGAATCTTGCGCAGGAGGTGGCTTTGGGTGCGCAGGTGTCGTCGGAGGATGCGACGGGCTTGGATCTGCATCAGATTCATTTGGCGAATCAGATGGTGGCGTTGATTGAGGGGCCGGAGTGGCCGGATTTTTTTCCTGAGTTGGATGAGGCGAAGGTGCGATTGGGACAAGAGGTTTTTGAGCGGAAGTCGTATGAGGATTATCGCGTGTGGGATTGGTATCGGCGGGAGTTGCAGAGCGAGAGGGTGAGTTGTGCTGATTGTCACCAGAATCCGGATTCCGCGGAGGAGCAGAGGTATTATGATGTGGGAACGAGTCCGTTGCGAGCGCGGCACTATCAGGAGAAGGAGGGGATGTTAGAGACTGTGACGGGGAGGCTGGGTCGCATTTATGAGGCGACGAAGGAAAGGGGAGGGTATGGGACATTCGAGGCGTGGTCTTGGGAGAGAGGCCAGACGCCGTGGTGGCGGGTGCAGGAGGGTTATGTGGCGCGGGCGTTGGATGGGATTTGGGCTTCGCCGCCGTATTTCTACAATGCTTCGATTCCGACTTTGGAGGATTTGTTCAAGCCCGTGGGTGAGCGAGCGCGTTCCTTTTATGTGGGGAATTTGGAGTATGATGTGATGAGAGTGGGGTATTCAACGGAAAAGGCGGAGGGGGCTGAATTGTTTGTGGTGGATGAGGGGATGAATACGAACAAGGGTCATGAGTTTGGAGCGGAACTCGAGGCGGAGGAGAGGTCGGCTTTGATTGAGTACTTGAAGACGTTCAGCCGGGGGAAGCGGGGTTTGGGAGACTGAGACCCATTAGACCGTCTATCAGATGACCTTGCCGAAATCGGTTCTTATTCAAGAATGATATTCTAGGCGGCTAAGCCGCGACGAAAGATGAGGCTGGATGAGATTGTCCAATAACGGCGTTGTTCATCAGTCATTGGTCTCGACCAATTCCTCTCTTCACGCCTTGTTCTTGAACAATCTCATCTCAGCGATATCGGCAAATCCATCTGAGAAACGGTCTAGGTGTGAGCGAGTTTTTTGAAGAGTTCGCCGCGGTTGTTGGTGTGGGCTCTTTCGAAGACTTGGTGGAGGTCTTTTTCGATGGATTTGACTGAGACGCCGAGGGAGTCAGCGATTTCCTGGTTGCTGTGGCCTTGGAAGAGGAGGCGACCTGCTTCCTGGCTGCGGCTGGGAAGTTTTTGGAAGTCGAAGGATTCGTAGGCGCGGCACCATTCGTAATCGATGACGGGGACGGAGATAGTGACGGCGTAGGCGGGGCGCCCGCGCGAGTCCCAAGCGACGGTCTTGGTCGTGGAGGTCATTTCATGGAAGGTGCCGGTGTGGTCCTTGAGGCTGACGCGGCAGCGGAATTCGCCGGGGTCCTTCCGGGTGAAGAATTGGTGGGCGTGGATCATGAGCGGCATTTGGGAGAGCTTCATGATGCGGTAGTAGAAGCCGATGTTTTCGGCGGTGACGTCGGGGTTTTCGCGACCGAAGAAGCGGGTGGCTTGGTCGTTGTTGAAGCGGAGATAGGGGGTTTTGTCGACTGAGATGAAGGCGCCGAGGACGAGGTGGTGGTTGAGGAGAGGTTGGTAGGGGGTGAAGTCCTCGACCGGCACTTGGTTCAGAGCGTCGCTGTTTTGCAGGCGACCAATGATGGTGTGAAGTGCGTGAGTCAGGTAGTCGGATTGTTGGGATGGATTGTCGCTATACATCCGTATCTGCTAAACCAGAGTGATGATGGGATAGGTTTAGAGATAGTCAAGGCAGGTTTTGATGAGGGCTTTGGGGTGGGAGTGGCCGGTGAGTTCGAGGATGGCGGAGATGTGTTTTTCGAGGGTTCTGGTGGTGATTTCGAGCTTGGAGGCGATGGTTGCTTTGGGGAGGCCTTCGAGAAGGAGGCTGAAGACTTCGCGTTGACGATGGGTGAGGAAGTCGGGGTTGCAGAAGGCGTAGGCGTTGGCGAGGGTGAGGGTCTGCATGGGGGAGTAGATGTGGGCGTAGATGCAGGTGCGACCGCTTTCGTGGAAGGAGAGAGGGGTGGCGAAGTCGTGGTGGAGGGAGCTTTCTTCCTGGGGGTCGATGATGGAGGCGATGTTTTGTTTGGAGCTGGTTTCGCCCCGGTTGAAGTGGTCGAGGACTTGGAGGCGGTAGAGGGAGGTGCCGGCTTCGCAGTAGTGGATGGTGTGGTATTCGTTTTCGGGTTTGATGAAGCCGGGTTCGCTGCCGAGGGACTGGGCCATGTTGTCGTTGATGAAGACGGCGCGGAGGAGGCTGGCGTTGTAGCAGATGAGCCAGACGGGGTGGAGGTTGAGGATTTCTTGCGCGGTTTCGAGGTCCTGGAAGTCGCCGGTTGTTGGGTCGAAACAGTCGTTTTCCTGAAGCCGGTTGACGATCAGGGAAGCGATGTTTGCGAGCGCTTTCATAGGGGATTGAAGCGGCTAGAAGACTTTACTGATGCCGGCGTTGACGAGCCAGCCGTTGCTGTTGTGGTTGCCGGAGAAGCCGTAGTTTGAGTTGGTGACTTCTTTCTTGGCTTGCATCACGCGGACGACGGAAAGGTCGGTGGTCCAGGAGCCGTTGCGCCAGGTGAAGCCGAGGGAGAGGAAATGTTGGTCGAAGTCGGTATTGAGGGGAGTGGGGTAGGGTTCGTTGATGATGGAGTCGCTGTAGAGGTAGCCGAGGTGGAGGTCGAGGGAGGGAAGGAGCTGGTAGGTGGCGCCGGCGCTGAGAAGCCAGACGTTTTGCCAGTCGACGGGGCTCACTTGGGTTGTCCCGAGGGCGGAGACGTTGAAGTTCTCGACGACGGACCATGTGATTCGCTGGGCTTGGAGGCCGAGGGAGAGTTTTGGGGTGGCTTGCCACTCGCAGCCGATGGTCCAGTGGTCGGGGAAGGAGAGGTCGGAGGTGGTGGGGAAGGTGGCGGGGAGCGGTGGGGAGATGGGGGCGACGGCTGGGGAGATGGTACTGGATCCTTCGTAAGTGAGGTCGTAGCCGGAACGGTAGGTGAGGCCCCAGGAGAAGGAGTTGGTGATTTGGTGGTGGAGTGCGATTTGGTAACCCCAGGCGGTATCGTCGCCTTCGAAGCCCTGGGTGACGAGGAAGGGGGAGGGCGAGAGGGCGGTGCGGGAGGAAAGTTCGCTGGTCGCAAAAGAGAGGTTGGCACCGAGGGAGAGGCCCTTACCGATTTCGATGGCTCCTCCGATGAGGTATTCGATATGGACCATTTCGGCAGAGATGCCGTTGGTGGAGAAGGGGACTTGGTCGGGCCAGGTGATTTTTTGGCCGTAGGGGATGCGGATACCGGCTCCGAGGGCGTATTTGCGGTTTTGCCATTCGAAGGGGTGGGAGTAGAAGAGTGAGCCGGAGGTGAGCCAGCCTTCTTCGGTATCGAAGTTGGAGCCGTTGTTTTCGTAGGAGACGGTGCCGTTGGGGAAGAAGGTGTTGAGGGCGAGTTCGGGAGCGGTGGCGTGGATGAGAGCGGCGGGGTTGTAGTGTAGCATGGAGGCGTCGGAGAAGCCGGCGGTGGAGACATTGCCCCGGGCGGAGGCACGGACGGACTGGTATTCGAAGCCGAAGCCGACGGCGAGACAGTTATGCGAGACGGTTAGAAGGGCGAAGAGGAGCAGTTTGAAGGATCGCATAGCACGATGAAGGAGTTTGTAACGCGACCTTGTTAGGTGTTGATTTAGAAAATTAAAGAGCAATTCGCATTATTCGATGTTCTGGACTTGTTCGCGGATTTTTTCGAGTTCGGTTTTGGCGGTGACGATGTGGTGGGCGATTTGGGAGTTGTTGGCTTTGGAGCCGATGGTGTTGAATTCGCGATTGAGTTCCTGGCAGAGGAAGTCGAGGGGTCGGCCGACGGGTTCGTTGGCGTTGAGAAGGGTGGTGAATTTTTGGAAGTGGGAGTCGAGGCGGGTGAGTTCTTCGGAGATGTCGCAGCGTTCGGCGAAGAGGGCGATTTCCTTGAGGACGCGTTCGTCGGAGGGGTCGAGGGCGAGGCCGGAGTCGGCGAGGCGTTGGAGGAGGAGTTCTTTTTGGCGGGTGGGGACGGCGGGTGCGATTTCGGCGACGGTGGCGGCGAGTTGTTGGAGGTTGGTGAGGCGGGTGGAGAGGTCGGCTTGGAGGTCTTGGCCTTCGTTGGCGCGCATGGCGAGGAGTTGGTCGAGGGCTTGGTCAAGAGCGGGGGTGAGGACGGGGAGAAGGTCGTCGGGGTTGCGGGTTTGTTCGACGAGGAATTGGTCGGGGAGGCGGAGGAAGTCGGCGGCGGCGAGGGGGAGGGGTTGTCCGATTTGGTTGGCGAGTTGGTCGAAGGCGTTTTTGAGGGCTTGGGCGCGGGTGGTGTCGATTTGGATGGAGGAGGCAGCGGGGTCGAGGGGGGTGAGTTTGAGGGTGATGGCGAGGCGGCCGCGGGAGATGCGGGCGAGGGCGTGTTTGCGGAGGGCGGGTTCGATTTCTTGGAGACCGCGGGGGAGGTTGAGGACGACTTCGGCTTGTTTGCGGTTGACGGAGGCGGCTTCGACTTGGGCGGAGTAGAGGGGGGAGGTGTGTTCGCCGCGGCCGAATCCGGTCATTGAATGCATGGACTCTTTTAGAGTTTAACGGAGCGAGATGCCCGGGAAAAGTGGAAGAATTTGCGGCTGTAGTTTTTCGTTTCTTGTTCTGGAAAAGGTGTAATCTTGGGGGACGAAGATGGGTTGGAGCGAGAGGCAGTATCAGGAGCCGCAGAAGCAGTCCTTTTTTGGGCGGCAGATGGAGGGGGCGCCGGTGGTGAAGTGGTTGTTGATTTTGAATTTGGCGGTTTTTGTTTTGGAGCGGATGACGAGGCCGGAGGTTCCTCGAGGGGTGGTGCGCGTTGATGAGTTTCAGTCGCAGTTTTTTTTGTGGGGTGTCTACAGCACGGAGTTGGGGTTGTTGGGGGGGCAGGTTTGGCGGTTGATCACGTTTCAGTTTTTGCATGCGAATTTCATGCACTTCTTTTTTAACCTTTATGCGATTTTCATGTTTGGTCCGATTGTGGAGCGTTGGTGGGGGAGTCGGCCGTTTGTGGCGTTTTATTTGTTGTCGGGGGTTGGAGGGGCGTTGTTTTACACTCTGCTCTGGGCAGTGCCGGGTTTGTTGCCGGATAGTTTTGTGGGTCAGCGTTTGTTAGGTGCTTCGGCGGGGGTATTTGGAATCTTGGTTGGGGCGGCAATGATTGCGCCGCGGGGGATTATTCGGTTGTTGTTTCCGCCGATACCGATGACGATGAAAACTTTCGCGTTGGTATTTCTGGCGATTGAGGTGTTTATCGTGATTACGAATCAGGCGAATGCAGGTGGTTCGGCGGGGCATTTGGGGGGGGCGTTGTTGGGTTTTTTGATGTTTCGGGTGACGCCGGTGAAGGAGTGGTTGTTGCGGTTGGAGCAGGGGCGGGTGACGGTGCAGAAGCCGAAGCGGAGGAGGAGGAATTATGAGGCGAAAATGAAACCGGCGACAAAGGTGAGGCCGTCGACGGGGTCGGGGGAGATTGATCGGATTTTGGATAAGATTAATGAGGAGGGTTTGCAGTCGCTGACGGAGGAGGAGCGGCAGATTTTGCAGAAGGCGAGTAAGAGGTAGTTCTCAGTTGTCGGTTGTCTGTTATCAGATATTCCAGAGGGGTGACTGATGAGGAGATGATTTCGTGTGCTGAGAAGGGGAGGCAGGTGGAGCGTTTGCGGGCGATTATGCATCGTTTGCGGGCGCCGGGGGGGTGTCCGTGGGATGCGGAGCAGACGCATGAGTCGTTGGTGTCGAATTTGCTCGAGGAGGCGTATGAGGTGGTGGCGGCGATTCGGAGTGAAGACGGGGAGAATTTGCAGGAGGAGTTGGGTGATTTGTTGTTGCAGGTGGTGTTTCACTCGGAGTTGGCGGAGGAGGGAGGGCGATTTGATTTGGATGAGGTGGCGCGGGGGATTTGTGAGAAGTTGGTGCGGCGGCATCCGCATGTTTACGGGGAGTCGGCAGCGGGGGATAGCGGGGCGGTGTTGAAGCAGTGGGAGGAGATCAAGCGGGCGGAGAAGGGGGATGACGAGAAGCCGTATTTGCATGGGGTGGGGGCGGGTTTGCCGGCGACCTTGCGGGGTTTCAAGTTGCAGAAAAAGGCGGCGAAGGTGGGGTTTGACTGGCCGGAGGCGCAGGGGATTGTGGAGAAGATTGAGGAGGAGTTGGGGGAAGTGAAGGAGGAGTTGGAGCGGTTTGAGGCGGGGGAGGAGGCGAAGAAGGATTTGGAGAAGGAGATTGGGGATTTGTTGTTTGTGACTGTGAACTTGGCGCGGAAGATGAAGATTGATCCGGAGGTGGCGCTGGAGGGGACGAATGAGAAGTTTGAGAAGCGTTTTGGGTATTTGGAAGGGAAGTTGAAGGAGGCGGGGAAGGGTCTCAGCGAGGCTAGCTTGGAGGAGATGGATGCTTTTTGGGTTGAAGCGAAGACGCAGGTTTGAGCAGAGGCGTTGGATAGCGCGGTTCACTTTCCTTGAAGGCGAGTGCCGCCACCGAGGACTTTGATGAGGGTGACGCTGTTTTCGAATTGAAGGCGGCGGATGGCAAGGGCTCGGCGTTGGTCTTGGAGAAGGTCGCGCTGGGCTTGGTTGAGGACAAGAGCGTTGATGCGTCCGGATTCGAATTGGTTGGCTGTGATTTCTACTGTATTCTCGGTAGATTTTCGAGCAGCGGTTTGAGCGCGTGATTCGAGATTAAGAGAGTTCAAGGTGGCGAGGGTGTCTTCGATTTCACGGAAAGCCTGCAAGCTTGCCTGTTGATAGTTGAGGAGAGCTTCTTTTTGTTCTGCTTGGCGGGTAGCGAGTTCACTCTTGAGTCTTCCGCCTTGGAAAAGTGGAAGGGAGAGGCTTGGTCCGAGGGAGAAGGTGCGACTGGACCACTGGAGGAAGGAGTCCGCAGAGAGAGAGGAGAAGCCACTGGAGCCCAGAAGGGTGAGTTTGGGGTAGAAATTTGCGTGGGCAACTCCGACGCGAGCGTTGGCCGCGGTCAGGCGGGCGATGGCGACTGCGAGGTCCGGGCGATGGGAGAGGACTTCGAGCGGAGTGCGAGGTGTCAGTGTGGGGAGCTTCTCGGGGGTTGGACGGGGGGTGAGGTGGAATTGTGAAGGTGAACGACCGGTCAGAACAGCCAAGGCGTTTTGCAGGCGGGCGATGGGGGATTCGGCGCGAGCAATCTCGGCTTCGATGCGTCGGACCTCAGCTTGAGCGCGGGAGAGATCGGCTTGGGTGCCCCGGCCTCCGTTGACTTGGTGAGTGACGAGATCGAGGGTGGATTGGAGGGATTGTTGCATTTTGGTGAGGAGCTCCCGATCTTCTTCGAGAAAGCGGAGGTTGAGATAGGTTTGGGTGGTTTGGGCCTGGAGGGAGAGAGCAAGGTCGTTGGTTTGTGCGGTGGCGGTAGCTAGGTCGGCCTCTCCGGCTTGGACTTGTCTTTTGAGGCGGCTCCAGAGGTCGATTTCCCAGCTGGTTTGTAGGCTGGCTTGGTACTGGGTGAGAGGGTTCGAGACGAACGGAACGGCTTCATCGTCGCTACTGCGGCTTCGGAGGATTCCTGACTGCGCATCAAGAGTGGGACGAAGTTGTGATTGGACGATGCCGAGTTGGGCGCGGGCTTGTTCGAGGCGGGCGAGAGAGGCTTGCAGGGAGAGATTGCTTTTGGAGAGGTTGGCGAGGAGTTGATTGAGGATGGGATCGTTGAAGTCGCGCCACCATTGGGGGCGGATGGTTTTTGGTCTTGTGGAGGAGTATTTCCATTGGTTTGTGGTGGGCGTTTCCAGCTGGGGTGTGGGAGAGTTGGATGGAGCACAGGATGAGTAGATGAGGATGCAGAGGGATGCGGCAGCGGTGAGGTGTGTGCAGGAGTTCATGTTGAGTCGGGGTTGTGGGTTTTAGGCAGTGGTCTGTGGAGATGTTCTTTGAGGATGAAGGAGCCGGTACATCGCGGGGGTGAAGAAGGCGGCCATGAGGGTGGCGCCAGCGACACCACCGGCAAGGACGATGGCCAAGGGGGGCCAGAACTGGCCTCCGATGAGGATAAGAAGAGGTAGGAAGCTGCCGATGGTGGTGAGAGTGGTGCTGATGAGGTGGCGTCCGCAGGCAAGGACTTCCTCGGTGATGGCTTGGAAGTCGCTTTGGCGGGCAGCGGGGTTGGAGCGAATAGCGGCAAGAACAACGATGTTGTCATTGAAGGCGAGGCCGATGAGACCGATGGTGCCGAGGATGGTATTGAAGCTGACGGGGAAACCAATCGTCCAAGTGGCGAAAAGTCCGAAGCCGGCGGCCAGGGGAGCGGTGAGGAGGAGGATGAGAGCGAGGCGGAGGCTTTTGAAGGAGAGGATGAGGATGGCGATGGTGAGGGTGACGATGATGGGAAGGTAGAGGAAGAGGTTGCCGACGGCTTCGTCTTGATTTTCGCTCTCTCCACCTACGGAAAGTTCGTAGCCAGAGGGGAGCAGAAAGTTGCTGTCTTCGAGTTGCATCCTGATCTCGTTGGTGATGTCGATAGGAAGAGAGCCGATACGAGCATATCCTTGAATGGTGTTGACGCGTTGGCCATTGCGTCGAGTGATGGCACCGACATCAGGACGGAGGTCGAACTGGCCGATTGCGCTGAGTGGAACCGGCTGGCCGGAGCGATTGACGATTTGGAGATCTTCCAGTTGTTGGACTTCATTTCTTTGGGAAGAGGGGAGCCGGACACGGACGGGAAGGGTTTCGATGCCTTCGAGAATGCTTCCTCCGAGAAGGCCTTCGGTGTTAGCGACGAGTTGTTCGGCGACATCGGCCGGTTCGAATCCGGCTGAGCGGGCGGTTATTTCGTTGAGTTGAAACCAGAGCTTGGGTTCACCCCGGGAGAGGGTTTGTTCGGCGTAGAGGATGTCGGGGTGTTCGGAGAGACGTTGCTGGATTTGGTTGCCCAGTTGTTGCAAGCGGGCGACGTTTGGGCCGGAGAGTCGGAGTTCGACATCGGCGACTGCGGGAGGACCTTGCGCGAATTTGCTGACCCGGATCCGAGCTTGGGGGAAGCGGGTTTCGAGGAGTTCTTGAAGCGCGGGAACGAGGGTGGAGGTGGTTTCGAAGGAGTCGACTTTGACGATGCCACTGGCGTAGAATGATGAGTTGTCGCGGCTTTGAATGAGGTTGTAGTAGACGGGAGGGAAGCTTGCCCCGGCCAGCCAGTGCAGGTCTTGGAAGCCGTCTTGTGCGCGGATGAGAGTGTCGGCCTCTTTGGCGAGTTTGACGGTGGAGTCGATGGCGGTGGTGGTGGGGAGTGCGATTTCGACGATAAACATGTCGCGGTCGGTACGGGGGAAGAATTGGCTACCGAGAGTGGGGGCAAGCTTAAATCCGAGGATGGGGATAATGAGGGAGATGATGATGCCCAAGACCGGGAAGCGGATGGCCCAGCCGATGATGAGGCGCATGAATAGGCCAAACCATCTCAGCTCGAGTCCTTCGCGAGCAAATCGGGGAAGCCAGTTTTTTTTCTGCTTTCCCGGTGAATTGGAAAGGAGTCCGGCCAAGGCGGCGATGACGGTCATTGAGAAGAAGAAGGAGAGGGTGAGCGCGATGATGACGCTGCTACTGATGGAGCCTACGAAGTCTCCAGCGCTGCCTGGAAGAAGGAGAATGGGCAGAAAGGCGAGAATGGAGGTGGCGGTAGAGCTGAGGAGAGGGGTGAAGAGGTGGGTGACGGCTTTGATGACGGCGTCACGTTTGCTCAATCCGAGCTGGAGTTCTTTGCGGACTTCGTCGGTGATCACGATGGCACTATCAATGAGGACACCAAGTCCGAGGATCATGCCGAAGATGGACATTTGGTGAAGTTTGCCGCCTTGAAGCGAGATAATGAAGAGGGTGGCTCCAGCGGTGAGTGGGATGGCGAGACCGACAATGAAGGCTCTCTTCCAGCCCATGGAGAGAAAGATGACAGCTAAAACAACGACTACACCCAGAAGAAGGTTGCCGATGAGTTCTTGCAGTCGTGATTGGGTGTATTCGTTTTGTTCAAATACAGAGGTGAGTTGAATGCCGCTGCCTTGTGTTTGAGAGAATTCTGCGAGCATGGCGGTGACTTTCTCGTTCCAGAGGTCGACGCGTTCATTTTCCGAGACACGAGCTGCGATGAGGATTTCGCGTTGGTTGCCGGAGAAGGCGATTTGGGTAGGAGGCTGACGGATGGTTTTTTTGACGCTGGCGACGTCTGCTACGCGGACGAATTGGTCTGCCTGTTCTGAGCGGGAGACGATGACTTCGCGGATGCGTTGGACGGAGTCGAAGGAGCCTTCAATTTCGAGAAGAAGGTTAGAGGAAGTGCTGCGGAGTTGGCCGGCAGGAATCTTGACGTCAGCTTTTCGCAAGGCGGAGACGAGGTCTCGTGGGGAGAGTCCTCTTTCTGCGAGCCCGTCGCGGTCGATACGGACTTCGATTTCTTCTTCAGGTTGGCCAAAGATGCGGACGAGTTGAGTGCCGTTGATGGAGAAGAAGGCGTCGGAAAGGACTTCAGCACGGCGAGCGAGGATGCCGAGGTTTTCGTCTTCCGCGATTTCTTCTGGAAAGCGTAAGGAAACGATGCGGGTGTAGGCTACGGGACTGCGTTGTTCATCGAGAAAGGGTTCTTGGGCGCCGGCGGGAAAGTTGGCGGAAGCGATGCGGAGTTTGTCCCGGATTTGAGAGAGAATGGGGTCGAGATCTTCGTGGCCGATGGCGTCCTTGAGTTCGATGTTGATGAAGGAGAAGCCACTGCGGGAGGTGCTTTCGACGTTTTTGATGGCATCGATTTCGTCGAGTTGTTCTTCGAGTGGTTCGGTGACGAGGGATTCTACGCGGTCTGCGGTAGCGCCGGGGAAAGAGGTAAGCACAACCGGTCCGCGATTGACGATGACAGGGTCTTCGAGTCTCGGGAGTCCTATGAGGGCGGAGTAACCAGCGACGAAGGTGACGATAATGGTGAGGACGAGTAGGTAGCGATTGTCGAAGAAGACTGCCGCAGGATGGCGGTCGGAAGATGGCTTTTTCATCGTGTTCAGGTGAGGGATGAATCAGTTATCTGAGTTGATCTTGACGCGCTGGCCGGCGGAGAGTTTGTCCAAGCCGCTCGAGACGATGAGTTCACCTTCGCGGACGGTGCCATTGACGAAGACATCTTTGTTCTTTGCGTAGAGGAGCTGGAGGGTCCGGAGATCGAGCTGGTGGGCATCCTGACCGGGATCGGGAGAGGCGACAAAGCAGGCCCAGAGGCCACGTTCGGCTTCGGTCAGCGCTGCTAGGGGAAGCCAGAAGCCACGAGATTCTTGAAGGGAAGTGACTTCGATGGCGACGAGGTCGCCGTCGCGGACAGAGGTGAACTCCGAAGGAAGAGTGAAGATGAGATCGCGGGTGCGTGTTTCGCGATTGGTTTGAGGAAGAATTCGGGTGAGGGGGAGTTGGTGGCGTGAGTTGTCTGGAAAACGGATTTGGGCGCTGCCAGACTTTGCGACGTTTTCAGCCACTTTATGGGGAAGAGGCGCCCGAATTTGGAAAACGCCTGTTTCGAGCAGGGTGAAGACGGGCTGGCCAGTCGTGACGGTTGCGCCCTCATCTTGGTGACGTTCTGCGAGTGTGCCGGAGTAGGGAGCGATGAGCTCACTTTTTTTGATGTCGATGAGAACGGCTCTTTTCTGAGCGAGGAGCTGGGTTTCGCGGGCGCGGTTGAGGTCGAGTTGCTGGCGAGAGTTTTCGAATTCTTCCTGAGATACGGCACGTGTTTTGATAAGCTCACGGTTGCGGTCGAAAACAGATTGAGAGAAGCGCAGGCTGGCGCTGTTTTCGGTCAGGCTCGCTTCGATTTCTTGTTGCCGAGCTTGTAAGCGTGAAGTGTCCAAGCGGGCGAGGATAGTTCCTTGTTGGATCGGGTCTCCTTCGTCGAAGTGAATGAAGTCGAGGGTTCCTGCGAGTTCGAAGCCCAAGTTGGATTGGCGTCTGGTTTCGATAGTGCCGACAAAGCTTTTGCGGGTGGAATAGTTGTCTTCGAACCGAACTGGCACAGTTTGGACAGGAGCAAGGCGCAGTTGCTCGGAGTCGAGGGCGACTTCTTTTTTTTGGCAGGAGGCCAAGAGAAGAATCAGGGCACTCGATGAGAGGGATTTTGAATGAAAGTAAATTTTTGACTCGTAGTTACTCATGTGTGTGAACGTGTTCAGGTTAGACTTTTTGAAGGTGGATTTCAGGGGTTTAAGGCGGCAAACTCCTGCGAGAAGAGGTCTTCGCGAATTTTTTGTTCGATGTTGCGGTAATCGACCTCGGAAGAGAGCGGACGCCACTGGGCACCGTCTAGAAGGAGATGGTAGTTGTCGAAGAGGTAGTCGAGAGCGGAGCGCTCAGAGGTGGAATGTTGTTCGAGGGTGAGGCTGTTGTTGATGAGATGGGAGCCCT
This sequence comes from Verrucomicrobiota bacterium, assembly GCA_039186735.1. GTDB lineage: Bacteria > Verrucomicrobiota > Verrucomicrobiia > Verrucomicrobiales > Akkermansiaceae > Roseibacillus. Next base: position 12,695 of record JBCCZX010000067.1, read on the forward strand.
TTGAGAGGCTAACAAGTCCCCAGGTAATTTGTTCGGGATCAGCCTTTTGTGGGTCGAGATCGTTTTGAGCAACAGCATCATACAAGATTTTGCTGCAATGAGCGAAGACTCTTTCTTCGCGGCTCTCAAAGAGTTTCTGCCGTGGAGCTGAGCATTTGGACCAGATAGAAGGCGAGCAGACGAGTTGAGAGAGAGAGAAACTGTGGGGGAGTTGTCGGCTCAGCAGGCGGTCTCCTATGCCGCAGGCGAAGATGCGTTCGCGGCTGGGAGCTTGGTAGAGGTTCGCTCGTTCGAAGTAGTCGCCACGGGTCTGCATGTGTTTGGTGGTGACGGCGAGGACGAGATCTTCCTTGCTGGTGAAGTGGTTATAGAGGGTGGCTTTGGAGTATTCGACTTGTTTGGCGAGCTCGTCGAGATTGAGCGCCAAGTATCCGTTTTCGGCCAGCATGAGGTCAGCTTCCGCGATGAACAATTCTTCGCGAAGTTGGCGCTCACGTTCTTTTCTTTCAGTGACTCCCATTACTTGTCCGAGCGATAATGAACTATTTTGACTTGAAGTCAAAAATTATTTCAAAGTCACAAATCTGGTTGAGTGAGTTGGTTTGGTGCTTTTAAGATGAAGTTGAAGGAGCCGGGGGAAAGCCACAACGAGTCCACCTTGGAGGAGCTGGACTCGTTGTGGGTTGAGGCGAAGTCGATAGCCTAGGCCTCGTCGACAAATGGCTGCATTGATCGAGCGAAGACGAATCTAGGCGGTCGTTCTTTTGCGACGGAGGAGGAAGAAGGTGGAGAGGCTGGCGAGGAGGGCGGCGGAGGGTTCGGGGATGGCGGTGGTCATGCGGATGCGGGGTTTGATGCCGGAGGTGAGCTCGGACCAGCCGCCGATGGTGGGGAGTTGCCAGGGGTTGTTGAGGGCGTAGCCGAAGGATTCGTTGGGGGTGTTTGAGTGAAGGGCGGTATAGTTTCCGGAGCCGCTGGGGACGGTGAAGTGAATCCAGTAGGTGGTGCTTGGGTCGAGGGCGATGCCGTTGGTGGGGGAGAAGGTGACGGTGGTGATTCCAGTGGCGGTTGCGGGGGTGACGCTGCCGATGGTGACGGAGTTGTTGCCGCCGGGGACGTTGGGTCCGGTGCTGAGGGTGGCGAGAATGGGGGAGGAGTTGTCGGCGGAGTTGATAACGACATCGAGGGAGAGGAGGGTGTCGGCGACGGGTCCGGAGGTGAAGGTGAAGGCGGTTTGGTTGTCGGGAATGGTGAAAATGCCGAATCCAGCGGTGGGTCCGGTGACTCCGGTGGAGAAGCCTTGGGTGCCGGCGGCGATGTTGTCGATGACGACGGCGGCGGGAAGGGTGGACGCAGTGGCATAGGCCACGGCAAGGGTGGTCAGTTGGTTCAGTTTCATTGGTAGACGGCGGTTGTTCCGCTACCTGATCTAACCGGTTGCCTGGCTGAGGGTTCGGGGGAGGGGAGAGTTTTTTTTACAGAGTTTGTGTGAAGGAGTCGCGGGATTTGAGGTCGAGGACGAAGTTGGCGAGGAGTTTGATGGTTTGATCGATGTCGCGGTGGTGGGCGGTTTCGACGACGGAGTGCATGCAGCGGATGGGGAAGGAGACGAGGGCGGAGGGGATGCCGTTGTGGACGTCGTAGATTTTGTCGGTGTCGGTGCCGCTGAAGCGTCCGACGGATTCGTGTTGGATGGGGATTTTGGTTTTGTCGGCGATTTTTTGGAGGCGTTCGACGAGGAGGGGGTGGTTGGCGGCGCCGTGGGAGAGGGTGGGGCCGCCGCCAAGGGTGATTTCGCCGTGAATGGAGTGGTCGATGCCGGGGGTGTCGGTGGCGTGGGTAACGTCGAGGCAGACGGCAGCGGTGGGGTTGATGCGGTGGGTGGCCATGCGGGCGCCGAAGCCGCCGATTTCTTCTTGGACGGCGTTGAGGCCGACGATGGTCCACGCGGGTTTCTTTTTGGCGGCGGCGACGAGTTTGAGGACCTGGGCGACGATGTAGCCGCCGAGGCGGTTGTCGAGGGCGCGGGAGACGAGGAGGTCTTTGGTGAGTTCCATGGGGCCTTCGAGGTAGACGGCGGGGTTGCCGACGCGGAGGCCGAGGGCGAGGACTTCTTCTTTGGAGGAGGCGCCGATGTCAATCCAGAGGTCGTTGACTTTGGGGGCTTTTTCGTTGGCGAGGGAGTCGCGGCGGAGGTGGATGGCGGTGTTGCCGATGATGCCGGTGACGTCGCCTTTGTCGCCGAGGATGCGGATGCGGCGGCCCCTGGCGGTGGCGGCATCGGAGCCGCCGAGGCGGTCAACGCGGATGAAGCCGTCTTTGGTGATGTGTTTGATGATGTAGCCGATTTCGTCGGCGTGGGATTCGAGCATGATGACGTTTTTGCTCGTACCTTTGATGGTGGCCCAGGTGGAGCCGTAGGTGTCGCATTCGACGGAGTCGGCGAATTTGCCGGCGTATTTGGCCCAGACGCGTTGGCCGGGCATTTCCCAACCGGTGGGGCTGGGGGTCGCGAGGCGGGTGAACCGGACGGCGCGTTCGGCTGTGGCCCTGGGGGGATGGCCCGCGACGCCGGGGGGGAGCGCAAAGGATTTTTTTGGCAGGGGGTTGCTGAA
>JBCCZX010000068.1:0-15125 GCA_039186735.1 Verrucomicrobiota bacterium
GACGACCAGTTCCAGCAGGCCATCCCCCGCATCCTCTCCGAGCCCTTCACCGAAACCGCAGCCGCGGACCTTCCCGACGCCCCCCACGCCGTCGCCATCGAAGACCTCCCCCGTCCGTTCGATAAACGCGCTGACTCCGCCGCCCAGTGCATCGCCATTCTCACCGAAGGAGAGCGCCCCACCGTCACCTCCGCCCAAGTCTACCTCCTCGAAGGCGACCTCTCCCCCACCCAACTCCATTCCATCAAAGACTACCTCATCAACCCCGTCGATTCTCACGAAGTCAGTTTGGAGCGCGGGTTTTCAACCCGCCACCCTTCAAGCCACGCCTCTCCCCCAGACGTCCCCCTGATCAAAAACTTCACAACAAAAACTTCAGAAGATCTCGAAACCCTCCGCAGCGAACTCGGCCTCGCCATGTCCCTCGCCGACCTTCTCCACACTCAAATCTACTTCTGCGACGAGGAATCCCGCGACCCCTCCCTCACCGAGATCAAACTCCTCGACACCTATTGGTCCGATCACTGCCGCCACACCACCTTCCTCACCAAAATCGACTCCGTCACCTTCGACTCTGGCACCGAAACCATCCAGTCCGCCTACGAGGATTACCGTAGAACTCGCAACAAACTCTATGGCGAAAAAACTGACCGTCCCGAAACCCTCATGGACCTCGCCATCATCGCCGCCAAGGAACTCAAAAAGACAGGCGAACTCGACAACGTCGAAGACTCCGAGGAAATCAACGCCGCCTCCATCATCGTCCCCATCGAAATTAAGGGGAGCGTGGGCGTCTCGCCCGCATCAAACGAACCTCCTGAGCGAAGCGAAGAGTATTTAATCCAGTTCAAAAACGAAACCCACAACCACCCCACCGAAATCGAACCCTTCGGCGGCGCTGCCACCTGCCTCGGCGGCTGCATCCGCGACCCCCTCTCCGGCCGCGCCTACGTCTACCAAGCCATGCGCGTCACCGGAGCCGCTAACCCGCTCACCCCCTTCTCCGAAACCCTCCCCGGCAAACTCCCCCAGAGCAAAATCTGCCGCGAATCCGCCCACGGATACTCTTCCTACGGCAACCAAATCGGCCTCGCCACCGGCCAAGTCTCCGAAATCTACCACCCCGGCTATCTTGCCAAGCGCCTCGAAATCGGAGCCGTCGTCGCCGCCTGCCCCCGTTCTCAGGTCCAACGCGGCACTCCCGCCCCCGGCGACCTCATCCTTCTCATCGGCGGTCGCACTGGACGCGACGGAATCGGCGGCGCCACCGGCTCCTCGAAAGAGCACACCGACACCGCCCTCGAAAACTCTGCCGAAGTCCAAAAAGGCGACGCTCCCACCGAACGCAAAATCCAACGCCTCTTCCGTAACCCCGACCTCTCCAAAAAAATCAAAGTCTGCAACGACTTCGGAGCCGGCGGAGTCTCCGTCGCCATCGGCGAACTCGCCGACTCCCTCGCCATCAACCTCGATGCCGTCCCCAAAAAATACCAAGGCCTCGACGGCACCGAACTCGCCATCTCCGAATCCCAAGAACGCATGGCCGTCGTCATCGACCCTGCCGACCGCGACTTCTTCATCGCCGAGTCCGACAAAGAGAACCTCGAATGCGTCCATGTTGCCGACGTCACCGACACCGGCCGCCTCACTATGACCTGGCGCGGCACCACCATCGTCAACCTCCAGCGCACCTTCCTCGACACCAACGGCGTCCAACAAGAAACCACCATCCACGTCAAAAAAGGGAGCGTGGGCGTCCCGCCCGCATCCATAACAAACACTCCGTTCGCTTCCGGAGACCTCAAGAACGACCTCCTGACTCACCTCTCCCAGCTCAACCACTGCTCCCAAAAAGGCCTCGGCGAAATGTTCGACGCCTCCGTCGGCGCCGGCACCGTCCTCTGGCCCTTCGGCGGCAAAAACCAGATCACCCCACCCGACGCCATGGTCGCCAAAGTCCCCGTCCTCGAAGGCGAGACGGATAGCTGCTCTCACATGTCATGGGCCTACGACGCCGACCTCACCTCCCTCTCCCCGTTCCATGGCAGCGTCCACGCCGTCGCAGAATCCGTCTGCAAACTCGTCGCCACCGGAGCCCGCCTTCAAGACACTCGCCTCACCTTCCAGGAATACTTCCCCAAACTTGGCCAAGACCCCGCCCGCTGGGGACTCCCCTTCGCTGCTCTCCTCGGTGCCTTCCACGCCCAACAAGGCCTCCGCCTCGGCGCCATCGGCGGGAAGGACTCCATGTCCGGCTCCTTCAAAGACCTCGACGTCCCCCCCACCCTCGTCTCCTTTGCCCTCGCCCCCGGCCTCGCCTCCCAAGCCCTCTCCCCCGAATTCAAGCAAGCCGGTTCTACCATCTCTCTAGTATCCGCTCCCACCGCCGACGAAGGCCTCCCCGACTACCCCACCCTCATCTCCCTCTGCGACCAACTCCAAGAACTCACAAAAAACAACCAACTCCTCTCCCTCAAATACCTCGGCCAACCCGGCCTCGCCCACGCCCTCACCACCTCCTGCCTCGGCAACCAGTTAGGAGCGCGGGTTTCCAACCCGCTACCTAGCGATCCCCTCGCCCCCCTTCCCTACTCCTTCCTCCTTGAAACCACCCCAGAAACCCAACTCCCCCCCAACTTCCAAGCCATCGGCGAAGTCACCCAAGACCCCACCCTCACCCTCAGCGAAACCACCATCCCCCTCACTGACCTTCACTCCGCCTACACCCGAACCCTCGAACCCATCTACCCCACGGTTTCTAAAAATCAAAAAACAGAAAGTCAAAACCTCCGCGTCTCCGCGTCTCCGCGCGAGGCTCAAAACCCAAACAACCCAAGCCTTCGCGCCTTAGCGTCTTCGCGCGAGGCCAAACCCAAAGTCCTCATCCCCACCTTCCCCGGCACCAACTCCGAATACGATTCCGCCCACGTCTTCCAACAAGCCGGCGCCGAAACCGAAATCCTCGTCTTCCGTAACCTCACCCCCACCCACATCCAAGAATCTCTCCAAGCCCTCGAAACCGCCCTCCGCACCTCCCAAATCCTCTTTCTCCCCGGCGGCTTCTCCTCCGGCGACGAACCCGACGGCTCCGCCAAATTCATCGCCACCATTCTCCGCAACCCTCGCATTGCCGACGCCATCGCCGACCTCCACCAAACCCGCCAGGGCCTCATCCTCGGCATCTGCAACGGCTTCCAAGCCCTCGTCAAATCCGGCTTAATTACGGTAGGGCGTGGCGGCCTCGCCGCGCCGCAACCCACGATGACCCTCGCCCACAACACCATTCACCGCCACATCTCCACCTACGCCACCACCCGTATCACCAACAACTGGTCCCCCTGGCTCGCCCACACCCAAGTCGGCGACCTCCACACCATCCCCGTCTCCCACGGTGAAGGCCGCTTCCTCACCGACGACGCCACCCTCCAACAACTCATCGCCAACGGCCAAATCGCCACCCAATACACCGACTTGGAAGGCAACCCAACCATGACCGAGCCCCACAACCCCAATGGCTCCCTCCACGCCATCGAAGGCCTCACCAGTCCATGCGGTCGCATCCTCGGCAAAATGGCTCACTCCGAACGCCGCGGCACAAACGTCGCCAAAAACATCCCCACCGGCCCCGGCACAGTTGACGGGGGCAACAAACACCAACCCCTCTTCGAAGCCGGTGTTGCTTACTTCGCTTGAACGGAACATGAGCCCCAAGAAATTCATCACTCGCTTGCAAACTTGCGACGACCACGAACACGGCTCCGACCAAATACTTCTCCTCGTGTTGGGGTATGACCGTCCCGGTCATGACCCCTTCAAGCCTCTCGGCCGGGACGGTCGTGCCACTTTCTCCCTCAACAACGCCAAAGACGAAAAAGGAAAAACAGCCCCACCCAATCTCAACTGGTCCACCAAAAAAGAAACCTCTGCGCCTTTGCGTCTTCGCGGTTCAACCTGAAGTCACCCCATGCCCCAACTCATCGTCTTCGACCTCGACCTCACCCTCTGGCACTGCGGCCCCCTCCTCTGGTGCGATCAACTCACCGAACCCCTCACCAAAACCCCCTCCGGCCAAATCCACGACGCCAACAATACCCCCGTCCGCCTCTACGACGACGTCCCCGCCCTCCTCGACCAACTCACCGCCGCCGGCCAACTCCTCGCCCTCGCCTCACGCACCAGCTCCCCCCATCTTGCCCGCCAACTCCTCGACCTCTTTCACATCGCCCACCACTTCCCTCCTCACCTCCAACAAATCTTCCCCGACGACAAACAAACCCACTTCCGCAACCTCCACCAAGAAACCGGCATCCCCTACAGCGACATGCTCTTCTTCGACGACGAACCCCGCAATATCCACTCCGTCTCCCAACTCGGTGTCACCGCCATCCACGTCCCCACCGGCCTCGATCTCAACAACCTCTCCCAAATCTCCCAAATCAACCGCGTTTTGTGATTTTTGTGTCTCTTGTGGCAAAAAACACGCAGCCAGAGTCGCTCCCCACAGCCTTTGACAACCCCAACCCTCCCGAACTAGTTTCTCCCGTGCCCGAGGACACCCCCGAAATCGAAGAAATCATGGCCCGCGTCCGCCGCCTCGAGCTGCGCGCCAAACGCCTCGTTAAAGAAACCTTCGCCGGCGACTACCACTCATCCTTCAAAGGCCAGGGCCTCGACTTCGACGAATTCCGCGAATACCAGCACGGCGACGAAGTCCGCTTCATCGACTGGAACGTCACCGCCCGCATGGGCGTCCCCTTCATCCGCAAATTCCGCGAAGAACGCGAACTCTCCGCCATCATCGCCATCGATATCTCCGCCTCCATGGACTACGGCTCCGTGCGCCTCTCCAAACGCGAACTCGCCGCCGAAATCGCCGCCCTCCTCGCCTTCTCCGCCCGCGACAACGGCGACAAAGTCGGCCTCCTCCTCTTCGCCAATGAACCCATCCTCTTCGTCCCCCCCGAAAAAGGCACCAAACACATTCTCCGCTGCGTCCGCGAAATCCTCGCCACTCCCACCCCCGCCCGACAAGCCAACTTCCCCCGCGCCCGCAAACTCCTCATGCAAACCGTTCGCCGCAAATCACTCCTCTTCCTCATCTCCGACTTCCTCGGCGCCGACTGCGAAAAATCCCTCGCCACCCTCTCCCAAAAACACGATCTCGTCGCCCTCCAAGTCTTCGACCCCATCGAAAAAGAACTCCCGAACATCGGAAAAGTCACTCTAACAGACCCCGAAACCGGCCACCACCGCGTCGTCAACACCTCCAACGCCAACGTCCGCATGGGCTACCGCAAACTCGCCCGCCGCCAACGCGAAGGCCTCAACACCATTTTCAACCGCTACCAAATCGACACCACCGCCCTCTCCACCACCGAAGACATCTTCGCCCCCCTCCACCAACTCTTCCTCGCCCGCGCACGTCGTAAAAATTCATGAGTCTCCTCTCAAAACAGACTCCGCTCGTCCTTCTCTCCCTCCTCGTGGTCCTCGCTTCCCTTCAAGCTCAAGACGACCTCCGCTCCCAACTGTCCCCCGAAAACGCACCCCAACCTCCCACCGCCCCTGCTTCCCCTGCCGCCCCCACCGACGAACCACCTGCCCCCACCGACGAACCACCCGCCCTTCCCCACGAATCCCTCGACCCCACCCCCCACCTCCCCGGCCTCCCCTCATGGCTCGTCAATCTCCTCATCGCCCTCGCCGTCTTCACCCTCATCCTCCTCGCCGCCCTCATCGGATTCCTCCACAACCTCTCCAAACAAAAACAAACCCCCTCCTCTCTCCGCAACCCCTACCACGAATCCCGCCAAACCCTCCTCTCCCTCAAAGACCAAACCCTCCCCCTCGCCGAACTCGCCACCCGCATCTCCCTCACCATCCGCCGCTTCCTCGCCGACTCCCGCAGCGACCCCTCTCTCTTCGAAACCCGCGAAGAATTCCTCGCCAACCACGAACGCCTCCGCAGCCTCCCCACTCAAGCACGCAACCGCCTCGAAGAACTCCTCGAAACACTCTCCGCCTGCCAATACGCCCCTCCCTCTTCCGAACAAACCAAAACCAACCAGCTCCTCGATCAAGCCATCGCCACCCTCGACGGCCTCGCCTCCAACGAACCCCTCACCGGAGAAGACCATGATTGAATTCTTCGAACGCCTCACCTTCGCCAACCCCGCCTGGCTGCTCGGACTCCTCCTCGTCCCTGCCCTCTGGTTCCTCCAACGCCGCTCCGGCACCAACTCCTCCCTCGCCTTCTCTTCTCTCACCATCCTTGGCTCCCTCGGCTACCAACCCAAGGTCCGCCCCGGCTCCCTTCTCCCACTCCTCCTCTCCTTCGCACTCGCCCTCGCCTTCATCGCCCTCGCCCGCCCCCAACACCGCGAAACCTTCACCGCCCGCAAAGCCTCCGGCATCGACATCCTCATCACCCTCGACCTCTCCGAGTCCATGAACATCCAGGACTTCCAACCCCCCGGCGGCCGCCGCCCCATCCCCCGCGTCGAAGCCTCCAAAAAAGTCATCCGCAGCTTCATCGAAAAACGTCCCAACGACCGCATGGGCCTTGTCATCTTCTCCGGACAACCCTACCCCGTCTGCCCCCTCACCCTCGACCACAAATGGCTCCTCCAATCCATCGACCGCGTCCAAATCAACGACATCACCGAACAAGGCACCGCCATCGGCTCCGCCATCGCTGCCGCCGCCTCCCGCCTCGACGCCCGTGATGCCAAATCACGCATCGTCGTCCTCGTCACCGACGGCGCCTCCAACTCCGGAAAACTCAACCCCGTCCAAGCAGCCGAACTCGCCCGCGACCTCGGCATCAAAGTCTACACCGTCGCCATCGGTACCGAAGACGGTCGCGTCGGACGCCACATCATGCGCATTCCACGCCAAGAATTCGACCCCGAAACCCTCAAACAAGTCGCCTCTCTCACCGGAGCCGAATTCTTCCGCGCCCGCGACTTCTCCTCCCTCCAGGAAACCTTTGCCTCCATCAACGAACTCGAAAAATCCGAAGCCAAAGTCTCCTCCACTGTCCAGGAAACCGACTTCTACTCTTGGTTCGTGGGTGCCTCCGCACTCCTCGCCACCGCCGCACTCCTCGCTCAAGCCTTTGCCCTCCCCCCCCAACCATGACCTTCGCCGAACCCGCCTTCCTCCTCTTCCTTCTTCTCATCCCTCTTATCGGGATCGGGGCCTTCCTCGCCGATCAACAACGCAAATCCAACTGGCAAAAAATCGTCGCCGCCCGCCACCAACAACGCCTCGCCGCTCCCGCCTCCCAAACCGCACGCTGGCTCTCCCTCTCCCTCGCCCTCCTCGCCCTCTCCCTCACCATCATCGCCCTCGCCCAACCCGAACAAGGCGAACGCCTCGCCAAAACCACCGTCCGCGGGCGCAACATCATGCTCGCCCTCGACGCCTCCCGCTCCATGCTCGTCCGCGACGTCGCCCCCGACCGCCTCAACGCCGCCAAAGCAGCCATCTTCGAACTCCTCGAAAAATTCCCCGCCGACCGCATCGGCCTCCTCGCCTTCGCCGGCTCCGCCTCCATCCAAGCACCCCTCACCGTCGACCACAACGCCCTCATCGAAACCCTCAACCAACTCGACACCTCCAACATCCCCACCGGCGGCTCCAACCTCGCCGACGCCGTCAACCTCGCCACCCACACCCTCAAACAAACCGGCCAATCCACCCACGCCCTCATCGTCCTCTCCGATGGCGAACTCCACGAAGGCGAACTCGGCGACGCCGCCTACGACGCCCGCCAAGCCGGTGTCCTCGTCGTCACCATCGGCATCGGCACCGACCAAGGTGGCTTCGTCCCCGACCCCTCACAGAACGACAAACGCTTCCGCGACAATCGCGGCAACCCCGTCCTCAGCCGCCTCAACCCCGCCCCCCTCCGCACCCTTGCGGGAGACACCGGTGGAATCTACATTCAAGGCGTGGGCCAAGACGTCTCCAAGAAAATCGAAACCGTCATCAACCGCCTCGACGAATTCGAAGGCGAAGGAGGCGAACAAATCACCGCCATCCCCCGCTACCACTGGTTCCTCATCCCCGCCGTCATCCTCTTCCTCGCCAGCATCGCCCTCCGCTCCTTCTGGAAACCTGCCAGCCCCACCATCCTGCGCCATTCCACCGCCGCCCTCATCCTCACCTTCACCCTCCTCCAAAACCTCCCCGCCCTCGAAAACCCCCTCAACAACCTCCTCGCCGAACAAGCCCTCAAATCCCAAGACCACCAAACCGCCTCCGAACTCTTCAATACCGCCACCCGCCAAGTCTCCGGAGAACGCCTCGCCCGCACCCACTTCGGCGAAGCCAGCGCCCTCTACAAACAAAAACGCTACCAAGACGCAGGCCACGCCTACTCCCAAGCCCTCCTCAGCGAAGACCCCACCCTTCGCCGCGACTCCCACTTCCAGCTCGCCAACACCCTCTTCCATCGCGGCATCGCCACCTCAGAAAATTCACCCAACCCCTCCCCCGAACTCCTCGAATCCGCACTCACACACTACGACTCCGCACTCGAACTCGACCCCTCCCACCAACCCACCGTCGAGAACCGCGCTCACGTCGCAAAAATCCTCGAAGAACTCAAACAGCAACAACAGGAACAACAACAACAGCAGCAGCAGGACCAACAACAAAACAACCAAGACCAAGACCAAGACAATCAGCAACAAGAACAACAAACAGACTCCGAATCCGACTCCGAAAGCGAACAACAAAAACAACCTCCCCAACCCAACGAAGACCAATCCGAATCCGGACAAGAAGACTCCAACCCACAAAACGACTCCGACCAATCCGAAGGAGAACAGCAACAACAACCCAAGCCCACTCAGGATTCCCAACAAAAACAGAACGACTCCGACCAACAAAACGCCCAGCCCATGCGCCCTCGCGAAAACGAAACTCCCGAAGAATTCGCTCGTCGCATCCTCTCCGAAAACGCCGACCTCCAAAAACAACCCCTCCGCTCCCAACGCCTCCGCCAAACTCAAGCCGATAAAGACTGGTAACCCATGACCACCCGCATCCTACTCCTACTCACGCTCTCCCTCGGCACCCTCGCCGCACAAAAACCCGAAATCACCACCTCCCTCCCCGTCGAACAAGTTCTCCTCGGCGAAACCACCACCCTCAACATCCAAATTCCCGGCGAACAACCCAACGGACCCGCCAAAGCCGTCGACACCGAAGGCATCGAACTCGTCCAACTCGACGCCGACTTCATCAACCGCCGCATCTACGCCGCCAACATCGGCCTCACCGCCAAACGCACCGGCACCCTCACCGCTCCCAGCATCGCCATCCCCCTCCGCTCCGGAAACCAAATGACCGAAGACCTCACCTTCGAATCCTTCCCCCTCGACCGCATCGTCTGGACCGAACAAACAATCGGCGACCAACGCACCCGCCTCGGCACCGTCATCCTCGCTCCCTCCGGCGACATCTACGAAGGCCAATCCATCCCCATCACCGCCAAAGTCCTCATCCCGAAATCACTCCCCTACCGCGTCAGCGGATACGCCGAAATCTCCAAGAACAACATCGGAGCCTGGCGCCTCGACCCACCCTTCCCCCCCAACTACGACCAACCCGTTTCTCCCCGCCCCGGCAACGCCCTGCGCCCACGCGACATCTCCATCAACAACCAAACCTACCAAGTCGTCAACTTCACCACCCATGCCGCCCCCCTCAAAGCCGGTCCCGTCACCATCGGCCCCGGCAAAGCCCGCAGCCTCCAAATCACCGTCTCCAGCCAAAAAACCACCCGGGGATTCTTCAGCAGCTTCAGCAGATCCTACGCCATCGAACTCGAACTCCCCAAACTCACCTTCGATGCTCTCCCCCTTCCTGCCGGTGCCCCGGCCGACTTCAATGGCGCCGTCGGAAACTTCACCCTCCAAACCTCTATCGAAGAGATCACCGACCCCAAACCCGGAGACCCCATCATGGTCGAAGTCACCGTCGCCGGCGAAGGCAACTTCTCCACCCTCCCCGCTCCCGAACTCCAAGCCAGCGAAGCCATCTGGAAAACTTATCCCGCCTCCCGCAATGACCAACTCGGCGACCGCCGATCCCGCCGTGGCAAAGTCGTCTTCTCCCAAATCCTCCGCCCCCTCAGCAACACCTCCGAAATCCCTCCCTTCGGCTTCTCCTTCTTCAACCCCCAAACCAAATCCTACCAAACCATTCGGAGCCAACCCATCCCCGTTCAACTCAGCGCCGCCGTCGCCACCGGCAACCAAGCCCCTCCCGCCGGCATCATCCCCATCGCCGAAATGACCGACATCCTCGGCCTCATCGACCCCAAACCCTTCACCACCTCTTCCTCCCCACCCGCCTTCCTCAAATACTGGCAAATCCTCCCCGCTCTCCTCGCCCTCACTCTCATCACCCTCATCATCAAACAACATCTCCCCTGCCTCCAAAATCACAAAACCGAACGCTCCCAAGCCCTCGACGAACTCCGCACCGTCGAAGACATCACCGAAAGCTCTTCCTTCCTCCGCGCCGCCGCCAACTTTGCCGAAAAACACCAAACCACCCCCTCCCCCTTCACCTCCGAGCTCATCGCCGAACGCGACCAGCTCTGCTTCCAACCCGGCCAATCCTCCTCCCTCAAAACCGAACGCCGCCAGTCCATCCTCTCCGAACTCAAAAAAATCGCCCAACACACTTCCCTCCTCGTCCTCCTCCTCACCCTCTTTTTCTCCCCATCCACAGACGCCTCCGACCACCAACTCGCCCTCCAAGCCTGGGAAAATAAAGACTACAACCGCGCCAAAGAACTCTACCAAAACGCCCTCCAAGACGGCCCCAACCCGGACCTCCTCTTCAACCTCGGCAACACTTACCAAAAGCTCGGCGAAAGCGGACTCGCCGCCCTCCACTACCACCGCGCACTCACCCTCGAACCCAATCACCCCGAAGCCCTCCAAAACCTCGCTTTCCTCGCACGCCTCAAAGGCGCCCCCCAACCCCTCCTCGATTCCACTCCCTCCTGGGCCCAAAACCTCACCGTTCCCGCCCTCCTCACCCTCGCCAAAATCGGCGCCTGGCTCATCGCCCTCGCCATCCTCACCCACTTCGCCCTCAAATCCAGCCCTGCTCGACTGGCCTTCATCTGGAGCCTCGCCACCGGCATCACCCTTCTCCTCATCGCTGGCTTCCTTTTCTGGATCCATCCCAAACCCGATCCCCAACCACAACCCAACGCCGTCATCATTGCCAAAAACGGCTCCACCCTCCGCACCGAAGCCTCACCCGCCGGCTCCGCCATCCTTCAAACCAATCCCACCACCGCCTGCCGCATCCTCGCCACCCGCGGCGACTGGACCTACATCGAGCTGCCCAACCTCAGCCGCGGCTGGATCGTCTCCAACGCCCTCGAAAAAATCTAACCCTCAACGGCCCCGTTACGCAGGCGCCCCCACCACCTCACCGGGCAACGGACCATCATCATCCTCGTCCTCGGTCGCCTTCGTCTTCGCAGCCGGAGTCGTCGGCTTCTCATCCGGCACTTCCGGCGGCTTCGGCGACTTCGGCGGATTCTTCATCTCCCCCGTCTCCATCAACTCCACAATCTGCGCCCCATCCAGAGTCTCAAACTCCATCAAAGCCTCCGCGATCACATCAAGCTGATTCCGATTCTGCATCAACAACTGCGTCGCCTTCCCATAAGCCGTATCAATCAACCGCTTAATCTCCGCATCAATTTTCTGCGCCGTCGCTTCCGAATAATTTTTCGACTTCGCAATATCACGCGCCAAGAACACCTCGCCATCACCATCCCCGTACTCCACCATCCCGAGCTCCTGACTCATCCCCCACTCACACACCATCTTGCGCGCCAAATTCGTCGCCATCCGAATATCGCCCATCGCCCCACTCGCCACATCATCCAAGACAATCTCTTCCGCAACCCGTCCACCCATTGCCACCACCAACTCATCGAGCATCTCATTCTTGTGGTAACTGAACTTGTCTTTCTCCGGCAAAAACATCGCCATCCCCAAAGCCGGACCCCGAGGAATAATCGTCACCTTGTGCAGCGGATCCGTGTTCGGCAACAACACGTTCAAAATCGCATGCCCCGCCTCATGATAAGCCGTCTTCCGCTTATCCTCCTCACTCAAAGCCAATGAACGCCGCTCCCGACCCCATCGCACCTTATCGCGCGCTTCTTCCAACTCCGCCAAAGTCACCGCCTTCAAATTTTTCCGCGCCGCCAACAAAGCCGACTCATTGATCAAGTTCGCCAACTCCGCTCCCGAAAAACCAGGCGTCCCCCGCGCAATCACCGTCAAATCCACATCCGCCGACAACTTAATCTTCTTCGAATGCACCCGCAAAATCTCCGCCCGCCCTTTCACATCCGGCAACGACACCGTCACCTGACGGTCAAAACGACCCGGACGCAACAACGCTGGATCCAACACATCCGGACGGTTCGTCGCCGCAATAATAATAATCCCTTCCTGCGTATCAAAACCATCCATCTCCACTAGCAAGGCATTCAAGGTCTGCTCCCGCTCATCATGTCCCCCCCCCATGCCATGACCCCGGTGACGACCCACCGCGTCGATCTCATCAATGAAAATCAAGCAAGGCGCATTCTTCTTCCCTTGCTCGAACATATCCCGCCCCCGGCTCGCACCCACCCCCACAAACATCTCTACAAAGTCCGAACCACTAATCGAGAAAAACGGCACATCCGCCTCCCCTGCAATCGCTCGCGCCAATAAAGTCTTACCCGTGCCCGGAGGGCCCACCATCAACACTCCCTTCGGAATACTTCCACCCAACTTCTGAAACTTCCGCGGATCCCGCAAAAACTCCACAATCTCCTGCAACTCCTCCTTCGCCTCCTGAATCCCCGCCACATCCTTGAAGGTCACCTTGTTCTTCTCCATCGACAGCAAACGCGCCTTGCTCTTCCCGAAATTCATCGCCCCCCGACCCGCCGCCTTCATCTGATGACGGAACAAGAAAAACAGCAGCAACAACAACAACAGTATCGGCAAGAAACTCAGCAACACCGACTGCCAAACCCCCGAGTTCTGCTTCAACTTCGCTCCGTTCCGCACCAAATAACCCAACTCCTCATTCATGTAATTCGGCACCTCCACCTTGAAGCGTCCCGTCTCAACCGACTCCGCCCCTGCCACTGGCGCCACCTCCGCCTGCTGGCGACTCTTCCCAAAAACCGTCGCGAAATTCCCATTCGGATCCGATACAATCTTCAACGAATCAGGTCCCCCATCCATCACCACCGCATTCCGCCAAAGCAACTCCCGGAAACTCTCCATCGAAATCTGCGTCACCTCTCCAGGAACCTGCCCCACCGTCTGCTGCGCCACATCACCCACCAAATGCTCAAGCGTCTCACCCGACATCGCCAGATTCACCGGCACCGAAAACAACTCCCCATCCACCCACTTCCCCTCCGGAGCCTCCTTCAAATAATGCCCCGAAATCACCGCCAAACCCGCCATACTCCCCGACTCAATCACCTCCAAGGGCTTCTTCGGATCATTCATCACCACCTGATCATTCCTCAACCACTTCTTAAATTGCGGCATCGTCACAGTTTCCTGCTTGCTGTCCTCGCTCATCACGAAAGCCAACACGATAATACTCACGGCCAATCCAAAGAGGAGAAACACGCGCCAATTCGTTCCCGACTCGTTGCCATTCTTGCGCGGGTCGCGGGAGGATTCAGGTTCGTTCGACATTGATAAAGAATCTTATAGGGAGCTCTTCAGCTTTCTCCCCCGAAAAGCATACCCCACAAACTCGAAATGAAAACCGTCTTTTTACGAACCGTTTTCATAAGGAATTGGCTCCCAAAGCCCCCGTTTTCCTCACCAAACGAGCATCCGCTGCCTCCTTCAGCCCCAAACTCACCTCATGAACCACGTCATCCTCCAAGGCCGTCGGCACAATCAGCCCCAAAACCAAAATCCCAAACTGCGACGGCGTCGGTACCACCTCCAATGTCGTCGCCTCCCCAATCCGCACATGCAGGCTTCCGAAACTCGAATCACTCGCCCCCCGCGGCAACGCCGACGAACCCGCCAAATTACACGCCGTCTCCACCAACTTCGCATTCTGCACCTCGTCGATCATCAACTGCCCTTCCAGATTACTCACAAAATACCCCTGCACCCCAACCTCCCTCTTCAACCAATCGCCAAACCGCTGCACCCGCGCCAAAATTGGCAACTCCCCACTCGGCGCCTCAGGTCGCGCCACCCGCGGCTCCACCACCGGCAACACCTCTGCGGACGGCAAAGTCCTCACCTCACTGGCCTTCCGAAAGGGCGATTCCATCGCCACCGCCGCTTCTTCACCCTTCAACACCCCACCCGACAACCCCGCCTCCCGGGCCCTCTTCAACGCCTCCGCCGCTCCCTGCGAAACCTCCGCGCGACTTTGCTTCGGCACATGAAAACTCGCAGCCTGAACCGTCGACTCTTCCTGCTGCTCCGGTGCCACTTGAAACGGCGAAGCACTCGCCACCGGCTCACTCACCGCCTCGCCTGCTCCCTCCGCATCGACAAACCCCTCAAAGTCCGCTCCATAATCCACCTCGGCCTGTCCAATCTCCTGCCTCCGCGACGGCATCAACGCCGCCGCCAATCGTCGCACCTCATCCGCATCCACCCACGCTGTCACCGACTCACTCATCCCGGCACCGACAGTCTCGCCAACTTCGCTTCCACCTCCATCCTCACCCGGTCAAATACCGCCATCGCACCCGCACCATTCTCCATCACCCCCACCGGCAAACCCCGCGCACTCGCCCGCAAAAACAAATCATCCCGCGGAATCATCGTCTCGAACAACATCTCCGCCGGCAGCAAATCCCTCAACGCTTGCGCCGCCTCCCGACTCTCCGCCAAATGCCCCTGCATCATCGTCACAATCAAACCCAGAATCGAAAGCTGCGGATTGATCACCTTCATCGCCGCCAATATCTCCAACAACTTCGGCACCGAACGGATCCCCAACGGCTCCGCCTGCTGCGGAATAATCACCGCCGATGACGCAGTTAAAATATCCGCCGTCGCCCCAAACAACCCAGCCGCCGTATCAAC
>JBCCZX010000069.1:0-15062 GCA_039186735.1 Verrucomicrobiota bacterium
AAGACGAAACCACCGACACCCCCAACTCCCCCGACACCGAACCCCAACAACCCAAAAACGCCACCTCCTGGAGCAATTTCGTTCTCCGCGAAGGACGCCGCGGAGAACGCGAATCCACAATTCGCTTGCGTACTCCCCCGCGCATTGAGATGCCGGACGAGTAAATGAACCCCTCCCCGAGCGAGAGACCAAAAACCCCTGCTCGCTGGCTAGCC
This sequence comes from Verrucomicrobiota bacterium, assembly GCA_039186735.1. Taxonomy (GTDB): domain Bacteria; phylum Verrucomicrobiota; class Verrucomicrobiia; order Verrucomicrobiales; family Akkermansiaceae; genus Roseibacillus. The sequence continues at coordinate 216 of JBCCZX010000069.1, forward strand.
TTCATGTGCCCCGGCTGCCGTGGACTCTTTCGCGCCCCCTCCAACCGCAAGGGCAAAGTCGCCTGCCCCCTCTGCGACGGCGTCTGCCTCCTCGAACACCCCGAACCCTCTCCCCCTCCCCCCGAAACCACCCCCGAAACCTCCTCCCCGAAAGGCGAGCGCCGCAAACGCACCATCCGAAAAAAACGCGCCCTCAAAAACCGCCAGGAATCCAAATGGGGCAAAAGCAACCCCGAACAAAACGACTCCCCTGCTTCCGTCGCCAACCTCTTCTGGGGAGCCGTCTGCGTACTCATTCTCAGCGGCCTCACCTTCACCGGCTACATCTTCATCAAAAGCAAACTCCAAGGCTCCGGCATCGTCTCCCTCGGAAACATCAACCAATCCCCCGGCCAAACCAACCCCGACCCCCAATTCCAATTCACCGGCGAAGGCCCGTTAGCCAACAACGACCCCCTCCTCCAAGTCGAACTCAACCGCAAACGCATCGAAAACGCTCAACAAGTCACCCGCGAATTCCTCAACGCCCCCTCCTTCGAACACTTCGCCAAACTCATCCGCGACCCCCAAAAACTCATGCCCCTCATCCGCCAATACTACCAAAACCACCCCTACACCCCACCCGGCGTCCACGAAATCATGTCCGGCGGCGAAACCCAGGTCGCCCAAAAATTCATCGCCTTCGACGTCGTCCTCAAAAACTACAAAACAAAACCCATCGCCCTCGAACTCACCGAAAACGGCTACCTCGTCGACTGGGAAAGCTGGGTCGGATACTGCGAAATCCCTTGGCCCCAATTCATCTCCCAAAAAACTACTACCCCCACCACAGTCCGCGTCCGCGCTACCGAAGATAGCTACTACAACTTCAGTTTCAGCGACGACTCCCAATGGCTCTGCTATCGCCTCGAACGCGGCATCGACGACCCCATCCTCTACGGCTATGCCAATGCCAACTCCGGACTCGCCACCACCATGCGTGCCAATATCGACGGCATCGCCACCTGCATCCTGAAAATCAAATTCCCCCCCGACTCCCTCTCCAGCTCCCAAGTCCTCATCACCGAATACATCAACGACGGCTGGGTCATCGGCCTCAACCCTCCCACTCCAACCCAACCATGACCACCCTCGAAAAAGTCCTCCAAATCAACCTCGAACCCTCCATCTACGGCGTCTTCGCCGAAATCGGGGCCGGCCAGGAAGTCGCCAACTGCTTCTTCCGCGCCTCCGCCTCCGCCGGCACCGTCGCCAAATCCATCTCCGCCTACGACATGACCATGTCCGACGCCATCTACGGGAAAGCCAGCCGCTACGTCTCCCGCGACCGCGTCAAAGCCATGCTCGACCACGAATACGAAACCCTTCACTCCCGCCTCGCCCCACAACGCGGCGACCACTCCAAATTCTTCGCCTACTGCAACACCGTCCGCGCCCGCGGATACAACGACACCGCCGAATGCCACGGCTGGATGGGCCTCCGCCTCCAAACTAAACCCAACTCCGAACCCGGCGACATCCTCCTCCACGTCCGACTCCTCGACGACGAAAACCTCGACCAAATGGAAGCCCTCGGCATCGTCGGCGTCAACCTCATCCACGCCGCCTTCCAAGCCCGCGACAACCTCGAAGACTTCGTCTCCCACCTCCTCGACAACCTCGCCCCCGACCGCGTCGAAATCGACATGCTCAGATTCTTCGGCACCCCCTTCCGCTACATCGACAACCGCATCTGCGCCCTCCAACTCGTCTCTAACGGCCTCACCCCCACCGCCATGTTCACCCCCGATGGCGAAGTCGTCCAACCCGCCGAAGTCCTCTACAAAAAACCCCTCCTCCTCCTCCGCGGCTCCTTCAACCCCGTCACCAACCTCCACCTCGACATGCTCTCCCAAGCTCGTCACCTCCCCTCCAGCGGCGGCAACAACATCATCGAGATCTGCGAAATCTCCATGAACAACCTCCTCCGCGAATCCAACGTCGACTACCTCGACTTCCTCAACCGCGTCGACGCCCTCCAATCCCTCGGCAAAACCGTCCTCATCTCCAGCTGCCCCGAATTCTATCGCATCGTCGACGTCCTCCACCGACACACCAACCAACCCATCAGCGTCCTCCTCTCCATCGGCCTCCTCAACGAACTCTTCAAAGAAAAATGGTCCGCCCACCTCGACGGCGGCATCCTCGAATCATTCGGACGCCTCTTCAAAGACCGCGTCCGTCTCCTCGTCTACCCCTGGCGCAACCGCAAAACCGAAGAACTCGTTACCGCCGAAACCTTCCAAGCCCCCGACAACTTCACCGCCTTCTACGACTTCCTCCGCACCAATGGCCAAATCCTCGACCTCCCCTGCGGCGACCTCTCCCTCCTCGACACCACCCCGCGCGACCTCCAGAAAATGCGCCAAGCCAACGACCCCACCTGGAAAACCCTCGTCCCCCCCGAAGCCCTCACTCCCAACACCTAACCAAACATGTCCTTTCTCGACGCCAGCGCCATCCTCCTCACCCTCGCCGCGATCTTCGCCTACCTCAACCACCGCTTCATCAAACTCCCCACCACCATCGGGATCATGCTCATCGGCCTCGCCTTCAGCATCGCCCTCATCCTCCTCGGCCCCTTCATCCCCCTCATCTCCTCGAGCGCCGACCGCTTTGTCGAAAACATCGACTTCGACACCGCCCTCATGAAGGGCATGCTCTCCTACCTCCTCTTCGCCGGCGCCCTCCACGTCAACCTCGGCGACCTCGCCCAACAAAAGAAACTCGTCGCCATCCTCGCCTCCATCGGCGTCGCCCTCTCCACCTTCCTCGTCGGTACCGCCGTCTACTTCCTCTTCCCTGTCCTCGGCTTCCAAGTCCCCTACCTCTGGTGCCTCGTCTTCGGCTCCATCGTCTCCCCCACCGACCCCGTCGCCGTCCTCGGCATCCTCAAAAAAGCCAAAGTCCCCAAATCCCTCGAAACCAAAATCACCGGCGAATCCCTCTTCAACGACGGCGTCGGCGTCGTCGTCTACCTCGCCCTCCTCGGCATCGCCCTCTCCTCCGGCGACCACCACCACACCGGCGACCACCACGGCGGCAATAGCGCCCTCGATATCGCCAAACTCTTCGCCCTCGAAGCCGGCGGCGGCATCCTCTGGGGCGCACTCCTCGGCTTCCTCTGCTACCGCCTCCTCCGCTCCATCGACAACTACCAAGTCGAAGTCCTCCTCACCCTCGCCCTCGTCACCGCCGGCTACCGCGCCGCCTACGCCATGCACATCTCCGGCCCCCTCGCCATGGTCGTCGCCGGCCTCATGATCGGCAACCACGGCCGCCTTCTCGCCATGTCCGATACCACCCGCGCACACCTCGACAAATTCTGGGAACTCATCGACGAAATCCTCAACGCCGTCCTCTTCCTCCTCATCGGCCTCGAACTCTTCGTCCTCAAACTCACCGGCCCCGCCATCACCGCCGGCCTCATCGCCATCGCCATCGGCCTCGGCGCCCGCTTCCTCGCCGTCTCCCTCCCCGTCTCCCTCCTCCGCAAAACCCGCGAATTCTCACCCGGCGTCATCCGCGTCCTCACCTGGGGCGGCATCCGCGGCGGCATCTCCGTCGCCCTCGCCCTCGGCATCCCCAAAGACATCGAACACCGCGACCTCTTCCTCACCATGACCTACGTCGTCGTCATCTTCTCCATCGCCGTCCAAGGCCTCACCCTCGGCCCCCTCGTCAAGAAACTCGCCCCCTCCACCCCATCCCCTCCCTAAAAAATCTCCCAAAGGATGGCTTGCCAAACCCTCCCCCCTCCCCTAATCATCCCCGCCCACGATCAGCTCGGGTGGCGGAATTGGTAGACGCGCCAGACTAAGGATCTGGTGTCCATTGCGGACGTGGGGGTTCGACTCCCCCCTCGAGCACCACCTTCATCACTCCGAAACTCCTCTCGCAGTCTGAACAACCAAAGTAGACTTCCAAACCATTCACGAAGAGGGGGGACGAGAATCCTTGCCGAAGAGCGGAGGCCCGGGGTTTGAACGCCCCGGTTTCATTTATGAAACAAACTTGGTCTCAGCGAGCAGCGCGAGCCTCTCCGCATAGCCAAGCCTGCGCGGCACTCCCCCCTCGAGCCGAACACCCCCACCCCACTGGGACCGCCGGTCTTCGACCGGCCCCAGAGAATCCAGCCACCACCTCAAACACACCACATCTGGGATCATCCTCGATACCCACCAAAATCAATCCAAATCAGCAGCCCAATCAACAAGACAAGCTGTCCAACTTGCAGGGGCACCATACAACCAGTCTCCCCCTCACCTTCCATCGCCACTCCTTGGATATTGGAACGAATGAGAAGAAAAACCGACCAGCAACTTCGGAGAGGCGACCTTTACTGTCGCCCCCAAAAACACCGGAATCAAAATCATTCGGGTGTTCGGGAATCAGTGAACTTGACCCGCATCAAAGAGACCCAGTTTTTTCCAGACGTTCATCACCAATGGCTCAGAGCTTGAAACCAGCTTCGCGGAACGGATGAAAATCAGAAAAGGAGCTCTTACTCAAAGGCAGTTCGTCGCCAAAAAGCTGTTAGAATCACAAGTCCTTCACCGGTTGGTAAGTCCCACGCGGTTGGCGCATGAGTTTATTCTCCTTTGTTAGACCCAGCTTCCTTAAGAAAGAACCACTGCTTATCCGATAATCGAACTCCTTGAAAAATTGAATCTGTATTTTTATATACAATTTTTAATTCTCCATTTTTTTCTTCGTAACTTACTGGGAACAAACATCTCGTAGGCTTGGTTACTTGGAAATATCGAAAGACTCGCTTCTCATTTTTTTTAGAATCAAAAATTATGATAGCCCTGCCATAGCCAAAAGATGCATAAGTAGCTGGTAACTTATCACCTCGCGCTACAGTCGAAAAGAAGTCGCTGTCAAGTTTCTCGATTTTCTGGCAATCCGAAAGTCGGAAGTTCAGCTCTTTTTTCAAATAAGGTGAAAGAAAGACGGACTCTTCTGCCTGCAGAAAAAGAGGTGAGTGCATTGCGATCCAAAACAGGGTCTTTAAAATTTTTTCCATTTTCCTGACTTACAGTTCAACTCGTAGGTTCTATTACATTTGGACTCTTGAGACACATCATTATATCCATCATATTTAGTAGCATCTCGTTGTCCCGTGGGACCATCCCATCTTTTAGGGTCATCTCCAATGCACCAAACAACGATCCTCACTCTTCTACAGCAACAGTCCTTATTCTCACAGTCTCTCTTTGCCTGATTCTGAGCTTTCTCAATTGCTTCATCCATCCTTACCAAAACGTCTAGCCCGAAGCAGTAATAGCTACGATCAAAAGGAGCCCCCATTCCTTGTTCATTCAGTTGATGTTCATCAGGAGGAACCGCATCATCGCCAGTTGTTGTCATATTATTTGGAGTCATGCCTGGCACCCCATGACCATTTCTAAATGGATCATTAAAATGATTCGCTCCACACCCAACAAAAGCTCGTCGAGAACACTGCAGTAATTTTTTCGGATCTATCTGCTGGTGACGAGGCACCATCTCACCTCCATGGCCAACAAAAATCGCAGTCAGACACGAGTTGCTTGTAAATCCTAAATTATCCCATTGATTCAGACCATCATTCCCCACAAATCCATAAAGTCTCATCCCACCACTCTCACCAATTGGATCCCGATTCAACCACCTCCCCTGTTCCGGGTCGTAATATCGGTAGCCGTAGTAACAAAGCCCCGTCTCCTCATCCGTATACTTCGTTGAGAACCCAAACCTAGCCTCTCCCGCCTCGCCTAATTGCGACACCAGATTCCCAAACAGATCATAGTCATTCCTCTGTATGACGACTGCGGTGTCATCAACCCACGCGATAATATTCCCATTCCCATCTTAAGCCGGGAACCGCTCCACCGCACTCCCTCCCGACTGGTCCACATCCAGTAACAGCCCTCCCACGCCCCCCGCTCCCTGCTCCGTCCCGCTCAAGTCAAGCCCCCACAAATACGTATTCCTGAGCGACCACGTCGTTCCATTCACCTGATACTCCGCCACCAACTTCCACCCGTCATACACAAAGCGCCGATCCTCCAGCACCATTTCGTAAACCGTCCCGTCCTCATCACTGTCCTCCTTCACCAACTTCTGCAGCCGCCACCCCTGCCAGTCGTAGACAAACTCCAGCTGCAAGCGCACATGCCCGGCAGCGACGGCAACAGGAGTAGCAGTCATACGAATCAAACGACTCTCGCCGTTCCAAACGATAATCCCAACGCCCATCAGACGTCAAATTCCCATCCGCGTCGGAAGTCGGAATCCCACTCGCCCCCGGCACCCTTCCTTCTCGAATCTGAAGCAACCCACCCTGCTCTTACAACGCCCCATCAATCTCCCGATAACTCCCCACCAAATCCTCCAACGTCCCAGCGATCCCATGCTCAAGACCAATCACCCCCTCATAACCCTTTTCCACCAAATGCTTGGTGACATTCGTATAATTGATCTCCCCCGTCCCCGGCTGCTTCCGCCCCGGCACATCCCCATACTGAACATACTCAATCCAATCCCAGCACTCATCCGTATGCCGAATGAGATCCCCCGCCATCTGCTGCTCATGAAAATAATCCGCCAACAACCGACAAGACTCTGGACGATTCACTGCCTGACAAAACTCCATCCCCTCCACAAAAGTCTCTAACAACACCGGCGCCCCCCGCATCGGATGCGACAACGGCTCCACCACCGCCACCAACCCCGCCTCCTCAAACAAATCACACCCCCGTTGCATCAACTCCCCCTGACCCGCAATCTGCTTGCTCAACTCCACCTCCGGATTCCGACACCCCGGCACCAAGGTAAACCACTTGTGTCCCACCACCTTCGCCAGCTCCACAGCCTGGCGATAATCCCCCAGTATCCGCTCCTGCTCCTCCGCCGACGCCTCCGCAAACACTGCCTTGTGACCCGTCGTCACCACCGTCACCCCCATTGTCCAATCATGCTCCCGCAAAAACTCCCCAATCTGCTCCTGCAAACCACGGCTCACCTTCTTCATCCCATTGTCCTCCCAAGCCCGAAACCCCAGATCATGCGCCTGCTTCATCGCATCGAGATACCTCCCCTCATCCTTCCCCACCCCGAAGTGCCGCGGATTCGGCGCAAACAACACCTTGAACGGCTCCGCCCCCTCTCTCACTTCCTCTGCCCTCACTCGACCCAAACCAGCCGCTGCCGTCGCAAGACCCCCCGCTAAAATCGCTCTTCTCTTCATCGCTCTCTCTTCAATTGTTCTGCAACTCCGGCAAATTCGGAAACTTCCGCAACCTCACCTCCTCAGCACACGGGAAATCCTCCGGAATCTCTTGCGTCACCTGACCTGTCACCGCCCACTCAGCTCCCCTCAAAAAAGTCGTCTGGAAACCCACACACTCGAAAGCCGGAGTATCATGCCCGAGCGTCGTATGAAACACCCGCCCCTCATGATACTCAATCGTCATCAACATCGGCTCATGCCGACCTGCCGCCTGTAGCTCCGGCGTATCACAAGCCGTCGCTAAAATCGTCAAGTTCTCCGCCGGCCCGCGCAACTTCGAATAACACTCATCCTTCCCGTGCACCCAGAAGTCCGGCAACCCCTTCGTAATCGGATGCTCCCTGTCCCGAATCGTCACCACAAACTCATTCTGCGGTCCATGCGCCCCACACCCTCCCCGGCTTTCATCCCGCACCACTTCCCCCGCGTCATTGATGTAAACATACGGCCCATCCTCATGATTCCGCCCCCCCCATCCTCCAAGTCCAATCATCCGGTTAAATTCCTCCCACTCCGCCCACGGATTGTTCGCCGCATGCACGACCACAAACGCCCCTCCCTCCTGCATCCACTTCTCAAAACTCCGCTTCGTCGACTCCGGAAAATCCGAAGCCTTCCACCCAAAGTTGCTCACCACCAAATCATACTTCGAAAAGTCCGGCGCAAAGTTCGCATCCGGCTTCGGCTCCTTCGCCCGCTCCCGCTCCCCCACCCCTGCCAAGGGCAACCACGCCCTCTCCCGCTCCCACTTCCAAATCGATGCCGTCCGCGCCACCTCCGCTTCAAACAATCCGGACTCCTCCAAATAAGTCTTCAGCATGATCGTCGACTTCGGCCACACCGCATGGTTGTTCTGACCATCCACGATCAATGCCCGCATCATCTTCCCCCGCGCCGCCACCAACTCCTCGATCTCGATATTCCGGAAATCGATCTTCATCTTGTTCTTCACATGCAACTGCAACCCAATCGGCCCCTTTTTCTTCGCCGTCTCCGACTCATAAGTCACCCCTTCCACCCCATTCAACCACGTCCGGTAAACATTCCCCTTCGCCTCAATCCGCAACTCATTCCACCCCTCAGCCTTGAAGGTCTTCGCCGCCTCCACCGCCTCCACCGGATAACCCTTCTTCGGAATATACGGCGACGCCGTCATGTCCCGCTTCATCGAACCTGAAATCCCAATCTGAATCTGATCATGCGCCCCTCGCAACATCACCCCCGAATCCACCACCCCCTCCACAACCCGAAACTCCAACGTCAAATCAAAATCCTCAAACTCCCGCTCCGTCCACAAATGACACCCCCGTCTCTCCGGTCCCGACACACAATGCAAAACCCCGTCCGAAACCGTCCAATACGGGAAATCCCCCTTCGCATCCGACTTCCAACCCGTCAAATCCTTCCCGTTAAACAACGAACCGCCACTCACAAACCCCGCGAAAACAAACCAAATCAATCCAATCTTTTTCATCACCAATTCCAGAAGTCCGTGGCACACTCGCCACACCAGACGCTACGCAAACACACGCGTCCAATTATCACCATGCCCAAACAGGACAAAAACATTCGCCGCGCCGCCGTCTCCGCCCTCCGCGCATGGTCAAAAGGTCACATCTACGCCGAAACCCTCGTCGACAAACACGCCAAAAAAAACCAACTCTCCCCCGCCGACCGCGGCCTCCTCAACTCCCTCATCCTCGCCGTCCTCCGCAATCGCCGCCTCCTCGACCACGACATCGCCCAAATCCGAAAAGGCAAACTCGACCACGAAACCCGCGACATCCTTCGTGTCGGCCTCGCCCAAATCCTCATCCTCGGCATCCCCGACCACGCCGCCGTCAACGAAACCGTCAACTGCGGCCGCGCCCCCGTCCGCGGACTCATCAACGCCGTCCTCCGCCGCGCCATCGACAAACGCCGCCAACTCCTCAAAGACCACGAACAACTCGAACCCGCCATCCGCTACTCCCACCCCGACTGGCTCGTCAAACGATGGCGCCAGGATTTCGGCAAAGACGATACCCTCACCCTCCTCCAGTGGAACAACCTCCCCTCACCCACTACCCTCCGCCTCAACCGCCTCAAACCCGAGTCCGCCGAACTCAGCACCCATCCCCTCCTCACCCCGCACCAACACGCACCCGACTTCTTCATCGTCGATGGACCCATCCCCAAAGAATGGATCGACCAGGGCCTCGTCTACATTCAAGACCCTGCTACCAGACACGCCGTAGAAACTCTCGCTCCCAAACCCGGAGAAACCATCCTCGATGCCTGTGCCGCCCCCGGTGGCAAATCCGCCCTCCTCGCCGCCGGCATGCAAAATCAAGGCCGCCTCCTCTGCACCGACTCCAACGAAAAACGCCTCCCCCGCCTCCAGGAAAACCTCGTCAACCTCGGCATCTCCATCTCCGCCACCGCCGCCTTCGACTGGACCGAAAACCCGCCCAAGGAATGGAAACAAACCTTCGATGCCATCCTCCTCGACGTCCCCTGCTCCAACACCGGCGTCCTACGCCGTCGCGTCGATGCCCGCTGGCGCCTCCACCCCGAACAAATCGAGGAACTCACAAAAATCCAAACTCAAATCCTCTCCCACGCCCTCCCCTGCCTCAAACAAAACGGCCGCCTCGTCTACTCCACCTGCTCCATCGACCCCGAGGAAAACGAAAACCTCGTCCAAGCCTTCGCCCAATCAAACAACCTCGAAATCACCTCCTCCCACAAATCCCTCCCCCACCAAGACCATCAGGATGGCTCCTACTCCGCCCTCCTCGTCCCCGCCTAAGGCTTGCACATCGTAATTGCCACCAATCCGTCCGAACGGACAAAAGTCGCCTGAAGATAGGCTCCCCGGCTAGCCCCAATTCGGATCTGATTCCATCCCGCAATCTCATTCTCATGAAATGTCGTCACACAAGTCCCCGGCTGCAAACCAGCCAAAGCCTCCTCCGCCTCGGCTGGACTTTGGAAGTCCAATTGATTGTTCATGCATCTCAGTTCAAACAAAACAACACTTGAGATGCAAGAGCATGGGAGTGACAATTCCCTTCCATAAACTGAAAAACCAGAAAACCTCACACCTCCCATGCGCTCGGTCCTCAACTTCCTCATCGCCTTTCTTCTCCTCTTCGCCTTCATCGGCTCCGCCTACTTCTTCTACACCATCTCCAACGACCTCACCCTCCAACGCGTCCAAGACGAACAAAACTAAGGCACCACCAACTCCTCCTCCACTCGCAGATCCTCCACCCCCAGCAATCCCTTCATCTGCTGGCGCATCAACCCATCCATCTGCTCTAACAACCCACTCTCCTTCACATCGCGAATCGCCTGCAAGCGCAACTCATTCGTCAACGCATCCCGATCCCTCTCACTCACCTTGTTCCAAAACCCACTTGTATCCTCGAGGGTCTTCACCTGGACCATCTCCGCCGTCAACACCTGCGCCCCCCCCAAACCTGTCAACGTCGCCCGCCCCTCCTCATCATAAAAAACCGACACCCCACTCGTAATATCATAACCCACCTTCACCCGAAACGTCCCCTCCATCCTCAAACGCTTCTTGCTCGTCAAAACCTGCAACGCCACCTGCTCATCCTCCACCTCCTTCGACACCTTGATCTCATACTCCAACAACGCCAACTCCCCCACCTCCGAGACCCGCAACACCGACGAACTCTCCGTCCGCGAAATCTTCGCCTGCGGACCCAACAACTCCCCAAAAAAACGCTCCACCCGATCCAACGTCCCCCCCGCCGCCTCCGCCGCCGGCCTCACCATCACAAAATACCAAACCAAACCCGCCACCGCCAACAACAGCGAAAGCCCCCCGAAAAAGGCCCACACCCTGCTCCCTCCTCGTTTCACCGGCTCCTCATCACTCATACCGAGCCACTCTAAACGCTCTCCCCTCCCATTACCGTGAGAAAATTCACCCCGTTTTCTCGCTTGCACCCCCCTCCCCTCCCGCCAATCCTCACCCCCAACACAGCACCCGTGAAAGCCCACGAAATCTACAAAGCCGTCGACCCCGAAATCATCCACAACATGTTCCAGTGGATGCGCGCCGAAGACCGCAAACTCTACAAATCCACCGTCGCCGGCCTCGCCCAAGCGCGCAAACTCCGCCCCATCTACATCGAGAAAAAGTCCGTCAAAGACCAAATCGACTTCATGCACAAACTCCTCGGCCAAAAAAACCAGGACCTCGTCGGCGAACACCTCCTCCAAGTCTGGTTCATGAAAGGACAACAAGACCTCCTCCGCACCTTCTGCGACCGCATGGACATCGAACACGACGGCAACGGACAAGTCACCGGTGACCTCCCCGAAAAACTCGCCGACGACAAACTTGCCGACACCGTCGACCGCCTCCTCGAAATGTTCGACCCCAAACTCGTCACCCTCTACCTCCGCGTCTTCAACATCCAAACCGAAGACGGCTGGGACAACCTCTCCAAAGTCCTCGCCGAAGACGAACGCCTCGTCCTCAGCTAACTCGCCGCTGCTGCTCCTGCTCCTCTTCCAGCTCACGCTCCTCTTCGGCCTCAGCGGGCAAGAAGATCCGCTCAAACGTCTCCACCACCCCGATGCTCGCCGGCGACTCGCCCACGTGCCCCCCACAAACCGCCACTCGCTTCTTCACCGGACCCACCGCATTCCCAGGACACACCGGATACTTCGTCACCTCCGGCGACAACATCGACAAATCATTAAAATTATCCCCCGCCGCCACCACCTGATGCGGCTCCAGACTCCACCGCCGCGCCAACTCCATCAACGCCGGTCCCTTCCCGTAATCTGCATGCGAAAACCGCAAATAAATCCCATTTCGCTCATACGAAAGCTCAGCGTGCCGGTGACAACGCTTCTCCACCTCCTCTAACAAGGCCTCCATATCCGCCGCTTCCCTCAACACCACTCCCGCCGGATCCCCCGGCGTCTCCACCCACTCACCCCCCAATTCCCCCTCCACAAAAGCCTTCACCATCGCCAAATCCTTTCGAATCCTTCGAAACAACCGCCTGTGATCCTTCTCCATCCGCTTACTCCAAGCCTTGTCCGCCTCGTACCGCCCAACACTCCCCGGCAACAAAATCTCCCGCTCCCTTGCCACCACAAAATCCGGCCCGAACGGCGCCCTCACCTCCGCCAAACCCTCCATCAAATGCGGCAATGAACGCCCCGTACACACCCCCCACACCAAACCATACTTCTTCCGCAAAAACTCAATCCACTCAAACAAGCGCGCATCCACCCCCGACTCATGCTCAGGCCAATGTATCGTGCCATCAAAGTCAAACGCGAGCAATCCACCAAGCTCTGCAGGGTCTGGAAGCGGATCCACAGCGCCAGTCTTGCTCGATTCCGCCACTCCGCAAACCTTATTCCACCGGAAGAGCCTTCAATGGCACCGGCTCCTCCTCCACCGGCAACGCCCGCACCGGCTCTTTTTCCTCCTCCACCCGCTCCTCCACCACCTTCAACACCTCCACCTCCGGCGGAATTTCCTTCCTCATCAAAATATCCACCCGCCGATTCAACGCCTGCTCCTCAATCGTCCCCTCCTCCACCTTCGGACGCTGCATCCCATACCCCCGCACCACAATCTGCTCACCATCCAAACGCATCGCCTCCATCAACCATCCCCTCACCGCCTCCGCCCGCCGCTCCGAAAGGTCCAGATTATACCCCGCCTCCCCAAACAAATCCGTGTGACCCTCCAAAATACAATACATCTCAGGATTCCGATCAATCAACATCGCCAACTTCATCAACCCCAAACGCGCCTTCTCCTTCAACTCCGCACTATCATAATCAAACAACAAATCACTCGGCAACGCCGCCCGACTCCGCGTCAACTCCCCACTCGCCATCCGCAACAACCCGTCAATACTCGCATACCCCGTCGGCAACCCCTCATCCGACAATCCCCCACTTCCCTTCTTCGCCATATCCTTCAAATACTCATCCGGATCCACCACATCCGCCTTCACCGAACCCTCCTCAATGATCACCTGCCCCGTCGCCGCCTCCTCAAACAAATTCTCCGTCCGCCCAATCTGATCCAACACATGACTCACCTCCGGCGCCGCCACCGGCTCGAACAACTCCCCAAACTCCTCCCCCGAATCCAGCGGAATACTCGCCTCCAATGCCAACTCCGGCTGCTCAATCTCTGGCGACAAATCCAACTCCACATCATCCAACTCCGGAATCAACTCTTCAATCTCCGTCAACAACTCACTCGCATCGGTCTCCTCCGGCACAACAATCTCCTCCTCCACCTCCGGTAACGGCTCCGCACTCACCTCAATCTGCTCCACCCGGAACTCCCCCGTCCGAATCTCAATCGGCTTCGCCAACCCCAACCACAACGACATCTTGTCCAACCCCATCAACAGCAAAACAAACAACCCCACCCCCGCAATCGTCGATAACAACACCCAAAAGCCATACCCCAACGAGAAGCCATATCCCCGCTCACCATCCCCTCGCTCCCATGAATAACTACCTGCCACTCTCAGAACGATAACGTCACCGCCCCTCAATTCAATTCAACCAAATTCGGCCCCTCATCCCGAATTCCCACCCCCTTCAAGCCCCCCTCATCAAGGAAATCTCCGCCAGACTCACCATCGAATTCAACAACTCCTGCCGATCACCCTCCTTCAACTGACTCACCGTAATCGATCGCTCCAAGGTGAACTTCCCTGAACGCGTGCGCCGCAACGCACTCAAATGCGCCCCACAACCCAACTTCCCCCCGATATCATGCGCATAAGTCCGCACATAAAACCCCTTCGAACAATTCACCACAAAATCCACCTCCGGAAAATCCATACGGGAAATCTCGTAGCCCGTCACGTAAACCGGCCGCGGATCCCGCTTCACCTCCTGCCCTTTCCGCGCCAACTTGTAGAGCGGAACCCCATCCTTCTTGATCGCCGACACCATTGGCGGAATCTGCTCAAACTCCCCCGTATACTCCCCAAACACACCTCGCACCTGCTCCTCTGTCACCCCGCTACTATCCCGCTCCTCCACCACTTCCCCCTGCTTGTCCTGCGTCGAAGTCGTCACCCCCAGAGTCAACGTCCCTACATACTCCTTGTCCTCACTCATCAACAAATCCTGAATCTTCGTCGCCTTCCCCACCACCAACATCAACAAACCCGTCGCCATCGGATCCAAAGTCCCACAATGCCCAATCTTTCTAATCCCCAACGAACGCCGCGCAATCGCCACCACATCGTGCGACGTCATATCCGGCTCCTTGTCAATCAGAAGCACCCCACTCTGCATTATCTCCTCGCGATTCATCTCGAACTCTCAACGCCCCGTCATGAGCGCCCGCGCTCATAGCCCAACTCCCGCCCCCAACACAACCCCTTTACTCCACCACCTTCCCCAACTCCGCTAAAATCAACTCCCGCGCCTCCTCAATCGGCACCTCCAGCCGCGCCCCCCCCCCCCAAATAATGGCCCCCCCCCCCAAAACACCCCCCCCCCCCCACCCCACCACC
>JBCCZX010000070.1:0-14850 GCA_039186735.1 Verrucomicrobiota bacterium
ATCGCCGTCATCCCCGGCAAAAACCCCAACTTCAACGTCCTCGTCGCCGCCCACGCCGACACCCTCCTCACCCTCGGCCCTGACCAACGCCTCACCATCAACGCCTCCACCGAAGGCCTCACCGGCCCCGGCCTCGCCGACAACACCATCGGCCTCGCCGCCCTCGCCACTCTCCCCGACCTCCTCGAAAAACTCGACATTCAGCCCGAAGCCAACCTCATCCTCCTCGCCCACACCCACTCCCTCGGCGCCCACGACCTCGCCGGCCTCCGCTTCTTCCTCGAAAACACCACTCGCCCCATCCATGCCGGCCTCATCCTCGAAGGCATCACCCTCGGCCGCCTCAACCACGCCTGCCTCGGCATGGTCCAGGCCGACATCATCTGCCGCGTCCACCAGGAACCCGGCACCCGCTGGGAAGCCGCCGAGAATGCCATGATCATCATGCACCGCATCGTCAAACGCATCCTCGAGATCCCCCTCCCCCAGGAACCCCGCACCTCCCTCCTCCTCGGCTCCCTCCGCGCCGGTAAAACCTTCAACCGCCCCCCCGAAGTCGCCCGCCTCAAACTCGAAATCCGCTCCGAAGAACCCGGCAAGGCCCGCGAAATCCGCTACCAAATCGCCGACATCCTCGACGAAATCTCCGCCGAAACCGCCTCCGACTGCTCCATCACCTTCCCCGCCCTCCGCAAACCCGGCGGCATCCCCTTCAACCACCCCCTCGTCACCGCTGCCCGCACCATCCACGCCCAACTCGGCATCGACACCAAAGTCGGCCCCTCCTACTCCGACCTCTCCATCCTCATCGAGCACGGCATCCCCGCCCTCACCCTCGGCCTCACCACCGCCACCAACCTCAACGAAAACGACGAAACCATCGCCCTCGACCCCCTCTTCACCGGCCTCGCCCAGACCCTCGCCCTCCTCCAACAAATCGACACCCTCCACCCCGAACTCACCACCTAAAGCAAAAAGGAGCGCGGAGCACCAGCTCCGCAACCAAATCCAAAAAGCTACCCACTCAAAAACTCGCGAACGAACAAGCTCCACAAATGTCCTGGCTCAAATCCAACACCTACCACCACTCCGACTTCGCTGACCTCGAAGCCCTCTGCAAAAAGAAGGAAGAACTCGGCCAAAAAATCTCCCTCTGCATCCCCACCCTCAACGAAGAAGCCACCATCGGCAAAGTCGTCGTCATCCTGAAATCCGAACTCATGGACCGCTTCCCCCTCGTCGACGAAATCGCCGTCATCGACTCCGGCTCCGACGACAAAACCGGCGAAGTCGCCCAATCCTTCGGCGCCGAATTCCACTACTCCGGCGACATCATGTCCTCCGCTGGCTTCAAACGCGGCAAAGGCGAAAACCTCTGGAAAGCCATCCACCAACTCACCGGCGACATCATCGCCTACGTCGATGCCGACATCGCCAATATCCACCCGCGCTTCGTCTACGGCCTCATCGGTCCCCTACTAGAAAAACCGGAGGTCCAGTACGTGAAAGCTTTCTACGAACGCCCCCTCGCCTTCTCGCAAGGCATCCGTCCCACCGGCGGTGGCCGCGTCACCGAAATCCTCGTCCGCCCCCTCTTTTCCCTCTTCTACCCCGAACTCACCCAACTCTTCCAACCCCTCTCCGGTGAATACGCCGTCCGCCGCGAAACCTTGGAGAAGATTCCCTTCCCCATCGGCTACGGCGTCGAAACTTCCCACCTCCTCGACGTCTACAAAGACGACGGCATGGCCGCCTTCGCCCAAGTCGACCTCGACCAACGTGTCCACCGCAACCAGGACACCAACGCCCTCGGCAAAATGTCCTTCGGCATCCTCCAATCCTTCCTCGGCCGCCTCCAAGACCACGGCAAAGTCACCGACCTCGCCGAACTCTCCTCCATCTACCGCTCCCTCCAGGCCAACGGCACCGAATACGAACAAATCGAAAAACAAATCCTCGAAGAAGAACGCCCCCCCATCAACACCATCCCCGAATACTTGGAGAAGTATCCAAGGTAGCGGAAGCCTCCGGCTTACGATCCGGAGCGGCGGCCTTTATTGCCGCCGACCATCAACGGCAGGGCACGGCGGCCCGCCGCTGTGCGAAACACCGATGCAAACACACCTCCCTTCCAAAATCATCTCTGGCGGCCAAACCGGCGTCGACCAAGCCGCCCTCGACGCCGCTCGCGAATGCGGAATCCCCATCGGTGGCTACCTCCCCAAAGGTCGCCTCACCGAAGACGGCCCTCTCCCCCCCGACAAATACCCCGAACTCCAGGAAACCAACTCCGAAGACCCTGCCGTTCGCACCGAAAAAAACATCCTCCACTCTGACGCCACCCTCATCATGATCCCCGAACTCGAATTCGAAAAGAAATCGCCCGGCACCCAACTCACCCGCGAACTCGTCGAAAAACATCAAAAGCCTCATCTCATCCTCGCCCGCGCTCGCGACGAACCCGAGTTCGAACTCCAAAAACTCCGGAAGTGGCTCAACGATCACCAACTCGGCACCCTCAACATCGCTGGCCCCCGTCACTCCGAGAACCCCGACCTCGCCGACTTCACCGCCTACATTCTCCGACGCCTCACCAATCAACTCCCGTCACCAAAAGAAGACCGCACTCTCACTATCGCAGCCTTGATCGGCATCATCGCCCCCTTCGCTTTCACTGCTTTTCGAATCATCACCGAACAGTCTATCGACCTCCTCTCGCCCCTTCTTCTCTTTGCCGCAGGAATTGGCATGCTGCGTGGCAGCCATCTCCATCTCAGGATGGGCACCTTCACTCTGGGTCTAACGGTTCTCGTGGGTCTCGTAACAATCCTCTTTCATCTCGCCACCTTCAAACCCTGGCTTCCGAATCAATCGGGAACTTGGTATCCACCCGACTCCACCGAATTCTGGCTTCTCTTTGTCAGCCCAGTCATCCTCACTTCGGGATTACTCGCCCTCTTACTGTCCATCCACCGAACTCGCCGAATCAAATTCTGGACGAGGGCCGTCAAAAAATGGGCCATCTTCATCTCCATCGCTCTTCTGCTCTCCCTCTATTCGAACAATCAACTCTTCGCCCAAAAATCCAAATTCACCACTTCGGAGAAAGAATCCATCGACCAACTCGAAGACTACGTGAAGCAGTTCGGAACAAGCCCCCCTCCCGCAGCCGAGGACGAATTTCTCGCGAGAACAACCCAAACAGAACACATCATTCAAATTTCGCTTTCCGACTCCACTCGAACCACCCACGACTTCATCGGACACACCAGACTCATTCCAAGACTATTCCAAAACGTCAGCGGAGGCTGGTCATCGGCCTCCAGCCCCGAATCAGTGAGCTACAAGATCAATGATAAAGTCGTTTGGGAAGGGCATCGCTACACCAACTTCCTCAAAACGAACTCCGGCAAGTGGCTCCGACTCGATTCCGAAATCGGCTCCCCCCTCGAATCGAGAGACGCCTCCACCACGCCCGAACGGTGACCCGCTCCGAAAAAGCCAGACCTCAAACCACCCCGAGCTCAATCCGCATCCCCCAAGGATCTTCAATCACTTTCCCCGACGCGCTACTCGTCACCACAATCTCAAGCTCATCCAAAGTCTGAATCGCCTTCTCCATCTCTGCAGCGTCATTGTAAACCATCCGATACCCCTTCAGCCCGCTCATCTTTCGCTTCCTCTTCAACGCTCCCTCTGAGTGCCAAACATTCGCTCCAATATGATGATGGTAATCACCCGTCGCAAAAAAGATCGCTCCCTTCATCCGCGCCATCACCTTCATCCCCATCACCCCCTCATAAAATTGGGCCGCCTCAGGCACATCCCCCACCTGCAAATGGATATGTCCCAACCCTGTTCGGGCAGGCAGACCCTCCCAAGGCCCTTTTGCGGCAGCTGCTAACAGACCCCGAACATCCAGCGCCTTCGAGTCCAAGCGCACATGCCCACCTCGATCAAACTCCCAAACTTGATGCGAACGATCCGCATACACCTCAATCCCGTTTCCCTCCGGATCCGAAAGGTAGAGCGCCTCACTCACCAAATGATCAGCCGAACCATCCAAGGAGATCTTCTCTTCCACGAGATGCTTCAAAAAGCGCCCGAGGTCCTCTCTCGTAGGCACGAGAAACGCCATGTGATAAAGCCCGGCTGTTCGGCGCGGCTCCACATCCGCCGTCTTATCCTGCTCGAGGGTCAAAAGCGGCACTCCGCCTACCCCGAGCACATGCCCACTCAGATGACTTGATATCAACTCCAACCCAATGGCCTTTTGATAATACCTCGACACCCGTTCCAAATCACGCACCACCAATTCATAGGAATGCACAAACAACGGACGCGTATGCGCAAAGAGTGCCTTCGTCTCTTCTCCTGAAGTTCCTCGTCCCTCCAAAGTCGATGGCAAAATTGTTGCTAAAGTAGCCGAACCAGCCACTTGCATCAAATTGCGACGAGATAACGATACTTGGTTTTCCCTCATAGTCTTTTGTCCTTCTATGTGAGGCTTCGACAGCCAACTAATTCCCTCGAAATCCAACAAAGTCAGACAAAACTTGATTGGCCAAGGGCCATTCGAATCCTGAAAAATCAAGCGAACACGACTGCGCCAGAAGTTCCATTAAACTTACTATCTAACAAAAACAAACCAACCAATTTGACTGGGATTTCGAAACTCTACCATTGTTGATGACCCATCCTCCTGATACATCCGACGCATGTCTCGTACAGCGGCGAAACTGTGCAGGCCAAGCATTCTATTATTCGCACTAGGATGTTTGAGCGTGTCTACGCTTTCATCTCAACAAACACATATCAATATCTCCTCAGATGAAAGTAGACCTTGGCAAGAATACACCGAATTCCGCCATCAAACAGGAAACGCTCTTGTCAAAAAAGCCTATGAGCTAGCCTCATCCCGGAGCGAAGTTCCTCGCAATCAGTCCTCTGCCCCGCGCTACTACTCCACAGAACTCATCGAGACTCAAAACCTCCTCGAAACTCTCAGTCATCTCGACTGCTCCCAACTCTCTGAGCAAAGCCACTCCTGCCTCCTTCTCTACAACCAGCTTCATTCCCTGAAAGAAGCTCACCTCAAACTCTCCACACACTTTCAGGATATTCGTGCCCAACTCGCGGGACACCCAGATGCCGAAGTTTTTCTCGCACGCCATGATGAAGCAGTGTCTGAACACGAGTCATGTCATCAAAGCCTGCTCACGAAACTCAAGAGCCTGGAAACCAACTTTGCCGACCATGGCAAACGAGCCAGTGCCATCCTCGAACTCGCAGATTGGTTCACCGCCAATCCCGCCCACGCAAGAACCCCGATTGGCCTCAACGAGGACAACAATAAATCCTACCACCGCACCCCGGTCGAAAACCGTAAGGAACTTGCCGAAATGGGCATCAACCCCAATGGCATTCCGGAAGATCCTCCCAGCCAAGAGCTCCAACCCTTCGCCGACCCTGTCCCCGCCGACACCGCTGAGACTCTTGAAGTCGCATTCACCACCGAAATCACGACCCTCGCGACCGAGCTCAACAATTCCCCCCTGGAAATCTTCAACTACGTCAAACAAAACATCATCTTCGATCCCTATGTCGGCTCCAGACGAGGCGCTGCCGAAACCCTCCGCCTCAAAGCGGGAAACGATACCGACCAAGCCTCTCTTCTCATTGCCCTCCTCCGTGTCTCGGGAATTCCAGCCCGCTACGCCCAGGGACGCGTCAGAATGTCTCCCGACTCAGTCAACAATTGGATTGGCACTCAAAACGCCGCCGCCGCTGGCTCGGTTCTCGCAACCGCAGGCATGGGCGGCACCACCATCTTTGATGGTCAGGATATCAATGCCGTTGAATGCCAGCGAGTCTGGGTCGAAGCCTATGTTCCCTACTCAAACTACCGTGGCTCGGAAGATGCAGACGGAGAAGCACTCTGGATTCCCTTGGATCCTGCTTTCAAACAATACGACAACGACTTCGGTATCGATTTCTTGTCCATAACCCCAAACTTCAACGCGAGCACGTTCATCACCGACTATGTAAGCAGTGGAAACCCCGACACAGTTGTGAGCGACTTCCTCAACGAGGTATCCAATTACTTGGGACCATCCACAACCGCCACTGCAAATGCGCTCCAGAGATCCATTTCCGAACCCACCTTTGACTGGCTTCCCGGCAGCCTCCCCAACACCTTGATCTCTCGCGACGGTCACTACTCAGAAATTCCCGACACCGATCGCTTCAAAGTCCGCTTTCTCCTGTCCGGCCAAGGCTCCACTCTTGACCACACCGTCTCGCTTCCCCAAATCGCCGGCAGACAACTCACCCTCTCCTATCGCGGCCAAACCACTGCCGACCGCAACGCCATCTCTGCAGCCGGTGGCCTCTTCGGCATCAATACTCCTTGGACCATCAAGGTCACTCCGGAACTCAAGCTCGACGGCTGCATCATCGCCACGGGAACAGGTGGCATCACCCTCGGCGTCCGCCAGGACTCACAGTTCTTTTTCACCAACCCAGGGTCATCAGGCTCCACGGACTCTATTTCAAACACCATCGTCGCCGGCGACTACCAGGGCCTCGCTATCGATACCGGGCGTGCCCTATCCCCCGAAGTCGATCGAGTCCTCGATTGCTCTGAAGACTTCACCGGCGGATTCCAACATGAACTGGGAATCAAATATCTCGAACTGAACGATCTTGCCGACCGCCAAGTGGCCTCCGTCATGCAAGGTGTCCTCTGGAAAGGAGTCTCTAACGCAATTCTCGGCCAGCAACTCGGCGTCGCCTACAGTGGTTCGACCCCTCTCACTTTCGATTACAATGGCCTCTACGTGGATGCCGACCGGGCCAGCGCCACCTTCTTCTCCGCCTCCAATGCCGACCGCCGCTTTCCCTTCGGACGCATTCGTGGCGCACAAAGCTCACAAAACGAAAATCTCGTCTTTGAAATCAATCTCGCCAAAGAGTCCGTATCGACTATCAAAATCCTCTCTCTGGCTTCCGCCGTCAACATCCCCATCCTTGAAATAACCCCTGCGAACTCCTCTTCCCTTCTCAACCAACTCAATCAACCGGCCAGCGTCGTCAACAGCATCATCTCTGAGCTCAACTCAGGAAAAAATATCGTCATCCCCCGCGACCCAATCCTTTACTTCGACTGGGGTGGAACAGGATACATCAACTACGACCCCGTCAACGGCACCGGTGGCTACATCATCTCGGGCGGAATCTCCGGTGGAGCCACTGCAGACGAAGAAGATGAAGAGCCCGGCTGCGACCGTGCCGAAACCCCCGTCATCACTCCTGCCTCACCCGGGAATATCTACTCCGAATGCCAGATCGAACCGGTCGAAATCGAAGTGCCAATCACTACCTTCGATGCCGAATGCAATGCCATTGGCTTCCGTATGGAAAAAAGAACCGTCAATCCGCAAACCGTCGGTGTCGGTGTTCACACCTTCGAATTTGGCTCCTTTGGCGATTGCGGATGCGTGGCTCGGAAAGTAACGATCACAATTGAAAAAAGTCCCGTTTCCTTCACCGATTCAGGCGGCCGCGTCGCCGTCGGAGGCCTGCTCGAAATCGCGGCGAAGGGCTCGGAAGATATTACCGCTCGAGTCGACAATGGACCTGCCAATACCCAGTGGGCAGGCTCCAATGGCGCTTCTCCCCCTTCACAAACAGGGCCCGTAGTTGTCTTCAATGTCGATATCCCGAACAGCATTCCCGTCCTGCCGAACGCCTTAGTCCCGATTCCGGCTCTAGCGTGGATGTTATTCCCTCCCAGCCCAGCCTGTATTGAAGTCACCAACCTTCCCGACATCTGCAACGAAAAAGGCAACATTTACCCCTTTCCCGCCGACAAATTCACCTTCTCCGTCAAGCTAGGACAAGGAGCCCAAGACGCCAAAAACAACCTCAAAGAACTCCAAGACATCATTGAATGGGTCGAAACAATTGAAGACCAACTTGAGGCACTGGACGTCATGGCAGATCGCCTCCAAAGCCCCGTGAAACCACCCAAACCCAAATTTTCGGCGAGCTTCTCTCTATCAGACTTCATCAAAGAAGATAAGGACCACCGGGTAATCTACAGCTTCGACATCGGCGTAAACGGAGATTTCGGCATTTCGTGGGATGCTCCCCTCGGCTCGACGGCCTTCTTGGGAATTCCTCCTCAATTGGCCAATGCTTCCATCTTTGTCCCCATCGAAGGCAAAATCGGCGGACGTGTGAGCGGGATTGCCGAATTCAAGCGTGGCGGCGGATGGCTAAACACCGCTTTCCCCCAAGCAACCATTTTCGCAGGGATTAGAGTCGGACTTGGTGTTCGAGCGAGCTTGGCTTCGGGGTTCATTTCCATTACCGGCCGGGGAACAACCGCCATCACCGCACGCAGTAACTTCTTCCCAACTGTCATGGGCAACACGCTCAACCTCGGCGGTGACCTTCAAGCCTCTATCGGAGGCCTCACCTTCGACTACAGTATCGGCGCAGTATGGGGCTTATGGACAACGCAGGATTCTTGGGTCGTCTTCAATTCCTTCAATTTCCCCTCCACGCCTAAACCTTTCACGGTTTTATCCTTCAATTTACCATAGCTTCCCATGTCTTTCCCGCCCGTCCAGAAGCTCTCACCTTCCATCACCAGTGCCGCCAGCGCCATTTGGGCTCTCCTGCTGACCTCGTCTCCCGGAACCGCTCAATATTTCGATGCCCTCAGTAACGGCATGACTGCCGTCGTAGAAATCAACGGCTTCCCCTGCTTCGAAAGCCCAAGCCTCGAATCCGGCACGACCTCTCTCTTCCTCGGCTCCACTCTTCAGAATGGCGAAAACACCATCACCTGGAACACGCTCACATCTCAAGACAGCATCACCAACGAGCTCCCCGCTTGGACAAATTTGGAGATCTTTGCCGCACCCGCAGACCTGCAACGCACCTACGACAATCTAGGACAACGTCTTTTCAGCAAACGAATCAATGCGAACAGAAATACGGTCTTAGCGCCTGTCACCCCCGGAAAAGTCCGCTTCCTCAAGGGCACACTTTCAAAAGACGGAGAGCTCTCCTTCCAAAAAATTTCCGAACGCAGTTGGGCTCTCGGCCTCAGTCTTCACGATCCAGAACTTCACTTCTTGGGACTTCCTTCCAAACTCAATTATGCACGCATCAGCGATACCCTTGCACACCTGAAAGTTCATTTCATTGACTCGCAAAAGAACCGTCAGCTGGTCTTCGGTGACCTCAAACTGATTCGCGGCGGAGGAACCCTAATCCTCAATGCCGAACAGGCCATTCGTGGTCGACAACACTACGAAACGGGAACCTTCGACCAAGTCTGGCTTTTCGGAACCTCCTCAGAAGGGGTCAAAGAGATGAATCTCGGCCTCTTGGACATCGACTCCTACCAAATCAAAAGCTCGGGGAAAGAAACCTTCCAAGCCGAAATCGAACACCGGTGGTCTTGGCAAGATGGAGCCAACATGAAAGATCTCTTAGAAGACCCTTCGCAACGACAAATACTGATCTCTTACCTCCGCGAAGTCCACCTCTGCCTTGACCAAGAAGCCCCAGACCAATGGCCACCCTACTTCGCTAACAAACTCGCCGACCTCGTGAAGTCGATGGCGAAACCGCTCGAGCTTCTCGCCGAAGAACAAATGACCTTCTTCCAAAACCTTCACCAAACCGATGGCTGGGGACTCGAACCTTTTGACGAAGAGCGCCTCCTTTTTCGCCCCCTCAACGAAAAAGTACTCGCCGTTTCCTACGTCGATGGTCCCGGCCCTTTGCGCTCCAAACCAATTCGAAAAAATGAATCCACACCCCTCGAACGTTTCACCATTCCCCTCTTCCTCTCCAACATCGATGGCAAATGGACCATCGTTCGTTAGCCCGACGAGCTCATGAAAAATGCCGCAAAACTCCTCATTCTCATCGTGACCTCCACTTTGCACCAAGGCTTAGCCATGGTCACCCCCGAGATGCAGAGCGGACTCAATTGGCTCGCTAACCAACAAAATTCAGACGGCAGCTGGGGCAACTCTGCCTCGCAAGAGACATCGCAAATCTTTCGCGCCACAACCGCGGCCCACGAAGCCCTCAAAACCTTCTCACCAAATTCAGCCGATCTTGCTCTCGCCCGCGACTTTCTGAACGACCAACTCCCAACCTCGAACGAAATCCAAATCGCTCTCGCATCCATAACCTCCGATGTGGAGCTCGATAGCTTCGAGTTCCCCCCTGAATTCTACTTAATCAACCTCATCAACTCTCAAAACCCATTCCTAAATACCGGCTTCAATGCTCCTGGAGGAGGCTGGGGATTGAGAGACCGTTACGAAACAAACACTCTCGATACCGCCAACGCCATCGCGGCTCTAGGCAAATTCACCAACCCAGGCCTCGTGATCGCATCTCAAGAAATCACCGTCGGCTCATTTCAAAATTTCCGTGTCCGCATCCCTCAGGATGCCACTGACCTCCGCGTCTTGGCCTCCACCGCAACCGCGTCCATACGTGTCCGTTTTTCTCGATCCACAATACCCACCTCTTCAGATCCATTCTTTACTATTCCCTCAGGAATCACTCAGACCAATCTCTCTCTCAATGAGAGCAGTCCAGGACAGCTCTGGGTCCAAATCGAAGGCACCACAACCGGCAGCTATGGCCTCGAAGTGGCCTTCGCGACCTCGAACTACCCGGATAACACCTCTTGGTCCCGCGCCTTGAAATATCTCGTCGAGACTCAGAACCCCGATGGCGGTTGGGGAATCTCAACAGGCGAGCCCAGTAGCATCTTTCTGACGGCACGAACTCTTGCCGCTCTGGACTGTGCTCGCGACCACTTCCAATCCAATTCCCTTGGACTTCAAGGCAGCAACTACCTCATCAACAACTCGAATCCCGACGGAAGCTTCGGCGCAGAAACCAATAAAGTCTCCACAACTGCCGATGCCTATCAAGCCCTCATGGCTTGGCAGCCGACCAGTGGAGCCTCTTCTGCGGCCTTAAGTTTTCTCCTAAACGCACAAAACTCTGCCGGACACTGGAACAATGATCCTTATCAAACATCAAAAGCCATTATGGCTCTCGAACACAGCACCCGAACCACCAACTCCGATGGAGATGCCATTCCCGACCTCTTTGACAATTGCCCGAACATTTCCAACCCAGACCAAAGCGATGCCGACGAAAATGGAATCGGTGATGCCTGCGAATCCGATACCGACGGCGATGGGCTCCCCGACTCCACTGAGCTGGCGATAGGCACCAATCCAGGGATCGAAGACTCGATCGTAAGCGGAATCTCCGATGGCGATCTCGATTTCAGTCTCGATGGCAGAAGCAATCGCCAAGCTGTGCTCGACGGCGATGACCCTCTTGTTCCCCGCCTCTCCCTCGTTCGAGGCCTGAATTTTTTTACCTACCCCGTTGACACGACCTCCAACTTCAGCGCTCGCGATCTACTTGCTGAACTCGGCGGATCTGGCAGCGTGAACCGAATTCTCAAATACGATCCCACCACCGGTCAATACCTCGAAGCCAAATACCTTTCAAATGGCAACCCGACCGGTCCCGATTTCCCAATCTCCGGAGGCGACGGCATGATGATCGAAATGACCTCAGATCTCTCCCGCACATTTCCCGGAAACGTGACTTACTCAATCCCGGATCTTCATGGCGGTCCAAATCTCCGACGCTTTCCCTACCTGACACCCACCGACACAACCCTCGACCTCTTTCTGAATCTGAAAACCGAAGCCCGCCCGGCAAGCATCCAGCGACTCGACACTGGGACCGAAAAACTCACCTCGTTCAGCGTCCAAAACAATTCCCCTTCCACTCCAGACTTCGCTGTGCAGCCCTCCGAAACCTACCTCGTTCATCTCGATTGGGTACGCCCTCGCTTCGTAATCACTTCACCCGCACCCAACCAAACCATCTCCACAACCACGACTACAATCACAGGTGAAGTCGGCGCCGAAGTCCAAACAGTCCAAATCAATGGCGTAGTTGCCAATATCAATAACGGCACCTTCACCGCCTCGAACATCTCTCTCCAACCAGGTTCAAACTTAATCGAAGCCATCGCTCTCACCGCAAACCCTGACGTCTTCTCAACCCTCTCATTCAATATCAACCAGGGAGCCGCCCCGGATTTCATCCTCACTGCTGGAGGAGCCAGCGCGTCTGACTTCCTCGATATCACTGGTAATGCAGCTGACTTCAGTCAAATCACAAGCTACAGCACCACCCTCTCGGGAGCTCCCGTCGGCCTGACATTCACGGACAACGGTGCCTCCTTCACCGGGCAGGACTCGATCCGGCTCAACTTTAGCCTTCAGGCCAACTCCTCAACTCCAACCGGCGACTACAACCTGACTCTGACGGTCACCCTCTTCGACTCTTCGAATAACCCCATCACCAACGTCTCTGGAAATGTAGGCAACTACCTCGTCACCATTTCTCCCTAGCTCCTCTTGACTCAAACCATATGAAACACCTCTGTCTTGCCATCCTGCTCGGTCTTTCATCCCAGTCACTCTGGTCGATGCCGACCATTAGCAATATCCTCATCACGGATATTTCCCCGAAGAGCTTTCGTGTCGTCTGGGACAGTAGTCTGAATTCCGTTCCCGATCTTGAAGTCTTTCTAAATGCTTCCGCTACAGTCCCGGCTATCGCTACCTTACAACCTTTTGCCTACTTTGGTGGAGAAACCCTCGCTTCAAATGAAGCCTCCGCAGAAGGTCTGCAATCGATTCTAGTCTCCGGGCTCTCCCCAAACACCACCTACTACTTCCGTGTTCGTTCCAGCAACGTCGCAGGAGACCAAACAAACACCTCATCCCTTCTCTCAGTCCAAACCTCAAACACTGCCGCTCTTTCGCAAGCAATCGCTTCTAACCAAA
The DNA here is from genome assembly GCA_039186735.1 of Verrucomicrobiota bacterium. Lineage (GTDB taxonomy): Bacteria > Verrucomicrobiota > Verrucomicrobiia > Verrucomicrobiales > Akkermansiaceae > Roseibacillus. The sequence goes on from JBCCZX010000070.1 coordinate 12,927, forward strand.
CCCCTTTCGCTAATCCTCTCCTTGCTTTTGATCTCCTGTCCGAGGATGGCTCCGAGACGAGTCCTGCCGCCATTTACTTGGCTGATGTTCCCGGTTCTCGCTCTCCCATTGCAGTCTCGAACTCTCTAGCAAGCCGTGGCTTTTTCGATCTCAATCACTTCGTTTCCGCATCAAATGGCCTGCCCTTACCAGTCACCCAGGGGACTCCACTCCAAATCATCATCCGCTCCGGCAACAACCGAACCAAAATCCTCTCCTTCTTCACTCCCGAAAACCAGTCCCTCGCCAAAACCCAAAGCCCGCAACTCACTCCCGACAACCTCCTGAAGCCAGCTATCATGTCACCGAGCGGACAAACGGGACCCTCGCGCGTCTTCCTCGAATTCCCCGTCTCCGATGGACAATTTTACCAAATCGAACGCTCGAGTGAACTGCAGCCCGGCCAATGGCAAAACGTCAGCGGTGGTCTGCAAGCCTCTGGCCCCAGACTCTTTTGGGAAGACAACATACTAGCGGAAACCAATCCCGCGCCTTCTGAATCAAGCCGATTCTTCTACCGAATCACCACCGCTAATACGGGCGCTGATGGCCCTCTGACCGCTTATGCTGTCTCGTTCGGCATTCTACGCACCAATATCGACGTGAGTGAAAATTCAGACAATGACGCTGCCGTCCTCCTCGAGGAATACGCCTACAATCTGAATCCAACAATATCCGATTCCTCAACTCTCCCCCAAACCGGACCAGCATCGGCGGGCCTTCCCTGCATTTGGATTGAGCAAAACGCCAATCAAATCACTCTTCGATATCGCTTCGTCCGTCGCACGACTCCCGATAATGGACTCACATACAAGCCGGAATACACCGCTGACCTCTCATCGACCGCCTGGCCTGAAGCCAGCGGAAATGAATCCACAACAACCATCAATTCCGACTACGAGCTCGTCGACTTTTCTTCCCCTCTAGGCCCGGTTTCCTCGAATCCGAAAGTCTTCGCTCGCCTCAACCTCTTCTACACCGCCCCTTGAAGAAAAAAGGAACTCCTAAATTTCGTGCGTAGGCAGGTTGGAAACCTCCTCCTTCACCGCTTCAGCGAGCGGAGTCGAAAGATAACGCTCAGTCGAAGAACAGCCCACCGTTACAATCCGGCCACCCGGGAAGTTCTTCGCCACTTGCATCGCCGACCAAACATTCCCGCCCGTCGAAATTCCCGCCGGCAAGCCCTCCTCCTGTGCAAGGCGTTGCGCCGTCGCAAACGCATCCTCATTCGACACCTGCACCACCTCATCGATGATCTCCGTGTTCAAATTCCCCGGGATGAAACCCGCACCAATTCCCTGAATCTTGTGCGGCCCCGGCGAACCACCTGAAATCACCGGACTAGCCGTCGGCTCCACCGCAAAGACCTTGAAATCCGGCTTCCGCGACTTAATCACCTCTCCAACCCCCGTAATCGTTCCCCCTGTTCCCACCCCAGCAACAAACGCATCAATCTTTCCTTCCGTATCCGCCCAAATCTCTTCCGCTGTCGTCTCCCGGTGAACCTGCGGATTCGCCGGATTATCAAACTGACTCGGCCCAAACGCCTCCGGAGTCTCCTCCAAGAGTTGCTTCGCCTTCGCAATTGCTCCCCCCATCCCCTTCGGCCCCGGCGTCAAAACAATTTCCGCCCCCAACAAACGCAACAACACTCGCCGCTCCTGAGACATCGTTTCCGGCATCGTCAAAATGCAACGATAGCCCTTCGCCCGCGCCACAAACGCAAGGGCAATTCCCGTATTTCCCGAAGTTGGCTCAATAATCAAACCGCCCGGCTTCAATTTGCCATCCCGTTCCGCTGCCTCAATCATCGCCTTCCCGATTCGGTCTTTCACACTGAACAACGGATTAAAAAACTCCGCCTTCACAAAAATTTCCGCCCCGG
>JBCCZX010000071.1:0-14822 GCA_039186735.1 Verrucomicrobiota bacterium
CACGGATCTCGCGACCATTTAGCACTCGCGCGAAGACGCAAAGGCAGAAAGGAATTTGGTGTTGTTTGAACAGGAGACTAGGAGGGAAGGAGCTTGGGCTTTTGATGGTTATTTTTGTTCGCCACAGAATGCACAAGAGGCCACCGAGGGGGGAATGGAGAATTAAGAATTGAGAATTGAGAATTTGTGTATTGGTGGTGGCCGGGTGCGGAGGTGTGATCAGGTTGTTTGGGCTTTTTTAGGTGTTGGGTTGCAGACGCCTCGGCGAGGCGTCCCTACCAGATGTCGTCGAGGGTGCGGTCGATGTTGGTGAGGGAGGTGATTGTGGCTGAAAAACGGTCTCAGTTCGTGGATTTCTTGAACATCCGCATGATTTTGATTCCGGTGTTTTTGGGGGCGACAGTAAAGGTCGCCTCTCCGAAGTTGTTGGTTGGTCTTTCGTCTCATTCGTTCCAATAGCGAGTGAATGGCGATGGAAGGTGAGAGGAGGCTGTTTGTGGGGGAAGGGTGGGTGCTGCTGGTGATAGGGCGGCTTCGTCGAAGCCGAGCTACCGACTGGGCCGGAGGAGATTATTCGGTGACTTCGATGCCGACGTTGGAGACGGGTTTGGGGTCTTCGGGTTCGACCTTTTCCTTGATGTCGGCGAGGAGTTTTTCGAGGTCGGGTTTTGGGGAGCCGCCGGATTCGCGGTATTTGCGGTAGGTGGCGACGGCTTCTTGTTTTTCGCCGAGGGCGTTGTGGGCGCGGGAGAGGTTGGAGAGGGCGTCGAGGTGATTTTTGTCGGTGCGGTAGGCTTTTTGGAAGCAGTCCTTGGCTTTGTCGAGGTTGCCGGATTGGGCGTGGACGACGCCGAGGCGGTTGTGTGCTTGGGCGTTGTTGGGTTCGAGGCGGAGGGCGAGTTCGTATTCGGTGCGGGCTTTATCGAGGTCTTTTTTGGTGTGGTGGGTGACGCCGAGCATGAAGTGGGCGTAGGGGATGGGGGTGGTGCCTTGCATGGCGATGGCGTCTTGGAAGGATGCGATGGCGTCGTCGTTGCGGCCTTTGCGGAGGCGGATGACGCCTTGGTTGATCATGGTGGGGACGTGGCCGGGGTGTTCGTCGAGGATTTCGTCGTAGAGTTCGAGGGCGAGGTTGAGGCGTCCTTTGCGGTAGCTTTTTTCGGCGACGGAGGCGAGGGTTTCGACTTTGCGGCGGAGGGAGATGCCGGAGCGGCGGGCTTGTTCGGGGGAGACGCGGTCGGCATCGAATTGGAAGGAGCCGTCGGAGGCGCCTTGGGTTTCGATGAGGAGTTTTTCGTCGGGGGTGAGGGTGAGTTCCTGGCCGGCGAGTTGTTCGAGGGCTTGGTTGATGTCGTGGTCGCCCTGGCGTGCTTCGCGAGCGGCTTGGAGGACCATTTGGCGGGTTTCGCGGCGGCGTTGTTGGATGAGGAGTTGGCGTTCGATGATGCCGCGGAGCATGCGGTTTTCTTCGCGGACTTCGGCATCGAGTTCGGCGAGGTTGGCGCGGTCGTCGAGTTCGGCGTAGGCGTCGCGGAGTTTGGATTCGAGGGCGCGGAGGCGTTGTTGGCCGGAGTCGTTGTTTTTGCGGAGTTCGATGATGCGGGCTTTGGCCATGGAGAGGTCGCGTTTGGCGAGGGTGAGTTCTTCGGCGGTGGTGTCGGCGTTGTTGGAGAGGGTTTGCATTTGTTCGCGGGCTTGGCGGAGGTCGCGGGCGAGGGTCATGTTTTGTTCGATGAGTTTGCGGGTGCGGTCGCCTTGGTTGAGTTTGAGGAGTTCGGAGAGGTGGTCGCGTTCGGAGAGGAGGCGGTCGCGTTCGTTGGTGAGGGAGTCGATTTCGCTGCGTGCTTCGGAGAGGAGGGATTCGAGGCGGGAGGAGCGTTCGCGTTCGGCGAGGAGGAGTTGTTTGGTTTCGGTGAGTTCTTTTTGGAGGGTTTTTTGTTGGCTGCGGATGCCATCGATGACGCTGGCGGCGACTTCGCGTTCTTTGTCGAGCATGGCGTTGAGTTCGTTGGCGCGTTGGCGGGCGAGTTTTTCTTTGGAGTCGAGAGCGAGGAGGTTTTGCTTGGCTTTGGCGAGTTCCTGGTCGCGTTCGTGGAGGGAGGAGGCGAGGGTGCGTTTTTCTTGTTCGACGAGGTCGAGGCGGTTGCGGAGTTGGCGGATTTCGGTGTTGAGGGTGGAGGCGGCGAGGCGGTCGCGTTCGGTTTGGAGTTGGGAGATTTTGCGTTGGAGGCGGGCGACGTCGGCGTTGCGGAGGTTTTGGGATTGTTTGAGTTGTTTTTTGAGGGAGGCGATTTCGTGGTAGAGGCGGGAGGCTTCGGCTTTTTGGGCGGGGGTGAGTTCGGCGGAGGGGGATGGTGGTGGTGAGGAGGAGGGTGAGTGAAAGAGGGCGGGGGGGGCGTCTTGTTGGAGGGCGGTGAGTTGGGGGGAGATTTTGAGGCGGAAGGCTTTGATTTCGTTTTGTTTTTTTACGAGGAGGTGGGGTTTCCAGTCGGGGTGGTAGAGGGAGACGGTGTCGAAGAAGCGTTTGGCGCGGTTGAGGTGGTCGTTGGCTTTTTGCCAGTTGTCTTTTTCGAGGGCGGCTTCGCAGTCGCGCAGGGCGAGCCAGCCTTGGAAGTAGATGTCCGAGGGATCGAGTTGGGCGGGGTTCTGTTCGTCTTGCGCAGGGGCTGTGAGAGCGGCCAGAAGCGCGACGAGGAACACCCTGAGGAAGGAGTGCGCGGCCTTCATGGGACGGGGGAGTGTAGGGGAAGACGGGGGGACGAAAAGTCGGAAAACGGGGTTTGGGGAGGAATTGGGGAGGATTTGGTTCGTTATTTGATGAATTCGAGGAGGTCGGTGCGCATTTTGGCGAGGTCGGGCTCGTTGAGGTAGAACATGTGGCCGGCTTCGTATTCGGTGTAGGAGATGTTTTGGCGGGCGGAGGGAGGGAGGTCGAGGAGGTGTTTGAGGGAGTGGAGGATGCCGGAGGGAGGGGTGGCGAGGTCGGTGAGGCCGCCCATGACGAGGATGCGGAGGTCGGGGTTGTCGCGGAGGGCGGTTTGGAGGCGGTTGGAGAGGTTGACGATGCGGTTTTCGGAGTTCCATTTCCAGGGGTGGACTTTGCGGCTGAGGATTTCGTAGGGGAAGTGGGGGGTGTAGCCGAGGTCGTTGGAGAGGTAGGCGAGCATGGCGGTGGAGAAGGCGCCGTAGACGATGGAGTAGGAGGGGTCGTAGGAGGGGTAGTCGGAGTCTTTGGATTGGGCGGGCCAGGCGACGCGGGAGTCGAAGCGGCCGAGGACTTTGTTGTCGTCGCGGAGGAGTTCGCGGCGGAAGCGTGAGGGGGAGAGGCGGAGGTTGGATTCGAGCCAGAGGGGGGCGGGGATGGCGGTTAGCTCGGCGAGTTTGTTCGCGAGGGCTTTGGCTTCGTCGGGGCCGAGGTCGGTGCCGGCGAGGAGGGCGGAGGCGTAGGGGCCGGCGGCGAGGGCATTGCATTCGGCGAGGAGTTCGTCGCGGTCGCGTTCGATGCGTTGGTGGTAGTGAGCGGTGGCGGCGAAGGCGGGGAGGTAGACGAGGTGCATGAGGTCGTCGCCCTGGTTGGAGCGGAGGGTGCGGAAGTCGAGGAGGGAGGAGAGGAGGACGACGCCATTGAGGGTCATGCCGTAGCGGGCTTGGAGGTGTTCGGCGAGGCCGGCGGCGCGGATGCCGCCGTAGGATTCGCCGAGGAGGTATTTGGGAGAGCCCCAGCGGTTGTTTTCGGTGGTCCAGCGGCGGATGAAGTCGGCGACGGAGGAGATGTCGGATTCGAGGCCGTGGAAGTCGGCGGGTTTAGCGTCTTTTTCGGCACGGGAGTAGCCGGTGGAGACGGGGTCGATGAAGACGAGGTCGGAGACGTCGAGGATGGAGTGGGGGTTGTCGGTGAGGGTGATGGGAGGGGGGAGGGTTTGGGTGCCGTCGGGGGAGGTGGGGACGAGTTTGGGGCCGAGGGCGCCGAGGTGGAGCCAGACGGCGGAGGAGCCGGGGCCGCCGTTGAAGGCGAAGGTGACGGGGCGATTGGCGGGTTGGTCGGTTTTGCGGAGGTAGGTGACGGAGAAGATGGAGGCGCGTTCTTTGCCGTCGTCGGTTTTGAGGGTGAGGGTGGAGGCGGTGACGGAGTAGTCGACTTGCTGGCCGGCGATGGTGACGGAGGCGTCTTTGGTGACGGGTTCGGTGGGCTGGGTGGTTGGGGGTGTTTTGTCTTCGTTTTTTTGGTCTTTAGGGGGGTCTTCGGCGGTGAAGGCGAGGTGGGTGAGGAGGAGGAGACAGGCGAGGGCGCGTGTTGGCATGGGGGAGTTGTGACTGGTGGTGAGGAGGAAGGGAACTTTTTTAGTTTTGTCCGTCGATGAAGCGGGTGCGGACGGTGGCGGGAAGGTTGTCCTGGTTGGCTTGGATCCAGTTGGTGGCGGCTTGTTTGTCGCGGCTGCTCCATTCGCCGAGGACCCAGTGGTAGGAGCGGGTGCGGTTTCGCTCGCTGTCCATGGCTGAGATCCATTCGGCGGAGACTTGGGGGTCGGAGCGGCGGGCACCGCGGACGATTTCCTGGACGGCGCCTTCGTAGTTGGCGTCGGGGTTTTCGGTCATGAGGTTGGAGAGCCATTGGGCGGCTTGGACGGGGCTTTCTTCGACCATGCGGTCGACGATGCCTTCGGCCGCGTTGGGGATGTTTTCGGGGGGGAGGGAGAGGGCCCATTCGGTGGCGGCTTGGGGGTCTTGTTCGTAGAATTCTTCGGCGAGGTCTTCGCCGACGCGTCGGATGGCTTCGGAGTCGCCGAGTTCGGAGAGCCATTGGGCGGCGGCGGGGGCATCTTTGCGGGCGATGGCTTCGGCGGTGAAGGCGTAGGCACCGGAGCGAAGGACGGGGTCGGAGATGGAGGTGGACCAGTCTTTTGCGGAGTCGGTGTTGCGTGCCATGAGCATTGTGAGGATGGAATCGAGGCCGTTGCCGCGGGCGTCGGAGCGGGGGAGGGATTCGAGGAGTTGGGTGGCACGGGCGAGGTCGTTGGGGGCGAGGCCGCGGATGACGCCGACGAGCCAGGGGTTGGCTTCGCCCTCTTCGCCGTCGAAGTTGTCGCGGGCCCAGGCGAGGGCGGCATCCGGGTTCGAGCTGGCCCAAGTGGCGAGGATGGTGTTGCGAGCGAAGGTGCCGCCGGTGTTTTCCTTGGCGTAGGTGAGGGCGGCGAGGGGGTCGGTTTTCGCCCATGCGGAGAGGAGGAGGGCGTATTCGGCGCGGCGTTCGTCGGTGATGCCGAGTTGGCGAAAGGCGTGGACGGTGTTTTCGAAGTCATCGGGAGAGAGGGTATCGATGAGAGCGATGAGGGCGTTGGTGCGAGCGATGGGGTCTTCGGACGAGATGATGTCGAGGAGGAGTTCGGCGGGGGCGGCATCGGGGTTGCTGATGATGGCGGAGGAGGCGAGGCGAGCCCGGGCTGAGGCGGCACGGTTTGTGGGAGCTGTTGCCGAGGAGCCGCTGGGGCCGGCGAGGGAGTTGGTGGATTTGGTGGCGGTTTCCTGGGAGGCAGAGGATTTGGCTGTGGAGGAGGAGAGGGCTTGTCCGGCGAAGAATGCTCCGGCGAGGGAGATGAGCCAGAGGGCGATGAAGGCGACGGCGTTGTTTTTCATGATTTTGTCGAATGAGTGGAAGGTAGACGTATTTTGGGGAGATGCAGGTGGAAAATTGGGGGCGGAATCGTGAGTTGCGGAATCGCGGGCTGCGGTTAGTCTCTGCGCATGAGTTTCTTGGAAGACAATTCGGCGGTGATGGTGAAGACGCGTGAGCTTTGCGAGACGATTGTTTCGGATGGAGAATTCGGGCAGTTGCAGAAGAAGGTGGAGGCGTTTTTCGGGAATGATGAGGCGCGAGAGATGTTGAAGAGGGTGCAGGATTGGGGGCAGGAGCTGGGGCAGAAGCAGGGTGCGGGCTTGCAGTTGAGCGAGACGGAGGTCGAGCAGTTTGAGGCGGCGCGGACGGAATTGTTGGAGAATGAGGTGGCTTCGCAGTTTATGGATGCCCAGCAGGCGCTGCAGACTTTGCAGACGGTCGTGGGGAGATATGTGGGGTTGACGATGGAGTTGGGCCGGATGCCGACTGCGGAAGATTTTGCGGCTGCGGAGGAGGGGTGTTGCGGGGGTGGTGGAGGTGGGGGTTGTGGGTGTCAATGACCGGACGCCTCTGGGCGAGTGAGAGACTGCGCTCGCGAAGGTGAGAGCGAGCGGGCAGCCGCTTGGGTTTTGTTTTTCGGTCGTTCTGTTAGAATGGGTGGGTGCGGACGATCATCCATGTGGATATGGATTGCTTTTATGCGGCGATCGAGGAGAGGGAGAATCCGGCTTTGAAGGGGAAGCCGGTGGGGGTGGGAGGGCGTTCGCGGCGGGGGGTGTTGACGACAGCGAATTATGAGGCACGGAAGTTTGGGTGCCGGTCGGCGATGCCGGCGTTCAAGGCGCTGGAGTTGTGTCCGCATTTGATTTTGGTGCCGGTGCAGTTTGATTTGTATCGGGCGGAGTCGCGAAAGATTCGGGGGATTTTTGAGCGGTTTACGTCGGTGATTGAGCCGTTGAGTTTGGATGAGGCGTATCTGGATGTGACGCATTTGAATACGGAGGGGGCTGTCGTTGCGCGGGAGATTCGGCAGCAGATTTTTGAGGAGACGCAGTTGACGGCGTCGGCGGGGATTGCACCGAATAAGATGTTGGCGAAGGTGGCGAGTGATTGGGAGAAGCCGGACGGGCAGTATGAGGTGCGGCCGGAGGGGGTGGGGGAGTTTGTGGAGGGGTTGCCGGTGCGCAAGATTCCGGGAGTGGGGAAGGTGATGGGGGAGAAGTTGGCGGGGATGGGGGTGACGACGTGCGGGGATTTGCAGGCGATCGATCAGGTGGAGTTGGCGAAGCGGTTTGGGAAGTGGGGGGTGGAGCTTTACGATTTGTGTCGGGGCAAGGATGAGCGGGCAGTGAAGGTGGAGCGGGTGCGGAAGTCGATGAGCAAGGAGCGGACCTTTCGGGAAAATATCGGGAGTCAGGAAGAGTTGTTAGAGGCAATGGAGGAGTTGCGGAAGGAGGTGGGGGAGAGTCTGGCGTCGAAGCACGGGGAGGCGCGGATTAAGTCGTTGTTTGTGAAGTTGAAGTTTGCGGATTTTGAGACGACGACGGCGGAGAAGGCGGGGGTGGAATTTGAGCCGGAGGTTTATGGTGGGTTGTTGGCGGCGGCTTGGAAGCGGGGGGAGGGGCGGGAGGTGAGGTTGTTGGGGGTGGGGGTGAAGTTTGCAGACGAAGGGAAGGAGAAGGGGCAGATGGAGTTGTTTTGAGGGGGGTGAACTCAGCCGGCAAATTGAATCAATTCGGATTCCGTGAGGCTTCGAGTTGAACCGTCAGGTGTGATGGCGAAATCATCATGGGAGGCCATCTGAAAGAAGCCGAAGAACCGACTTCGGAAGACAGAGACTGTTACAATGCATTCGCCGGAAGATGCGATTTTGCTCGAACTTGAGAAAGCTGTTAGCCCGTTGGGATATTCTTCGACATGTTTCTCTAGGTTTAAGAGTTCGAAGTAAGGGCGTTGTCGGAGTGAAGCTGAAAGTGAGGAAGCAAGCTCATCTGGTTTGTGTAAGTCGCTCGGCATTGATTTTCACAATTCTAATTCAGCGGGGAGGGAACCTCCAGGGCGCGGCAGATTTTTTTGCAGAGTAGGTCTGGGACTTCGGAATGGCGAGGGATGGGTTCCCGCCTACCTGTTGCCGGGTTCCAGTAGATTGTAAGCGAGCCTCCTTCGCGCTTGAGCAGACAGCCGTGAGATTCGAGATGAGAAATCAGTTTTCTGCGCTTCACGAGAGAGCGAAGGGGATGAGTTTCTCTCCCTCGCGGATGGAGGATTGGGCGTCTTCTCGTCTGTCTTCCAAGAGGAGGTGGATTGACGACCGGAGCGAGGCAATGGCTTCTTGTTCGGTTTTTCCTTGGCCGTTCCCTTCAGGGAATTCGGGAGAGAAGGCGAGAAACCATTCACCATCTCGGAGGAGTCGGGCGGTAAATTGAAGCTCTTTCATAATAGGAGCTTAGTTTTTCTTGGGGGGAAATCAATTCTTGATAGCGGCTTTGCCGGGAGAGGTGTGGGAGGTGAGGTTGTCGGGGTGGGGGTGAAGTTTGCGGAGGAGGGGAAAGAGTGGGGGCAGATGGAGTTGTTTTAGGTAAGATTGAGGCTGCGCTGGTGCTCGGTGAGGTGTTCGCGAGGGGGAGGGAGGGTGCCTTTGATGCCGGTGGGGAGGAAGCCGAGGGATTCGTAGGTGGCGATGGCGGGGAATTGCTTTGGGGTGTTTTTTTCCGGCTTTTGATGGATGCGGGCGGGACGCCCACGCTCCCTTGTCGGTGAAGGAAATGATGTCGGCGCGAAGGATGATTTCGGGGTGGCGGGCGAGGGTGTCCCGATAGGTTGAGCCGAAGGCGTCGGGGGAGTCGCGGAGGGAGCGGAGGCGAATGGTGCGGAAGCGTTTGGCTTGGTGGGGTTGGAGGAGGGTGATGGTCATCGCTTCGAGGGGGAGGGTGCCCCAGTCGAGGGGGGTTACCTCGGGAAGGAAAATCTGTTTGGCCCGGTCCAGTTGAAACGGTGAACATACCATTGGCCGTCGATGATCTTTGCGCCGGTGAAGACAAGTTCTTCTTTCTTGTCTTTGTCTTTGAAGGTCACGGTGTAGCGGATGCTGATTTCGGTGGGACCGGAGGCAGAGTTTTTGATGATGGAGGTTTCGCCTGCTTTGATTGATTTGACGCCTTTGGCTTCTTTGAAGCGTTGTTTGTCGGATTCAAAAAAGATTTTGGTTGCTCGTTCCTGGTTGGTGACTCGCTGGTCGTGAGGAATGAGTTTCCAGTATTTATCGAAGTCGCCTTTTGACCAAGCTTTGACAGCTGTGAGGGTTGCTTTTTCGCCCGCTTTCTGGCTGCGGGGATTGCCGCATGAGGAGAGTCCGAGGAGGGCGATGAGAGAAAGGCCTAGGATTGCGAGAAGGCGCCGGCGAGTGGTGAATGAGAAGTTGTTGTTCATGTGCAGTTGTTTGTCGGAATGAACGCGAGTTTCTTCACAGGAAAAGCGAAAAAGTTGAGAATTTTTTGTCACATGGAGTCGAGGAGGGAGATGGCTTCTTGGATTTGTTTGGTGGGTGACTTGGCAGTGAGGCGGGGGAAGGTGTTGCCGGCGAGGTAGCCGCCGTTTTTTTGGATGATGAGGCGGCCTTGTTTGATTTCTAACAGGTCGGCACCGATTTGGGCACCGGCGAGGCGGAGGCGGGTGGCGAGGAGGAGGTTTTTGGCGGGTTGGGGGAGGCGGCCGTAGCGGTCGCGCCATTGGTCTTGGACGGTGGTGAGTTCGGCGGGGGTGCCGAGGGTAGCGAGCGAGCGGTAGGCGGCGACGCGTTCCTTGGAGTCGGGGATGAAGGTGGCGGGGAGGTAGGCGGGGAGTTGTCTGGGTTGTTTTGTGCCGGATTCTGTTGGATGCGGGCGGGACGCCCACGCTCCCTTCTCGGTGAAGGAGATGATGTCGGCGCGGAGGACGAGGTCGGCGGGGCGGGTGGATTTTTTGCCTTGGAGGTCATCGACGGATTGGCGGAGGAGTTGGCAGTAGAGGTCGAAGCCGATGGCGGCCATGTGGCCGGATTGTTTGGTGCCGAGGAGGGAGCCGGCGCCACGGATTTCGAGGTCGCGCATGGCGATGCGGAAGCCGGAGCCGAGGGCGGTGTATTCGCGGATGGCGTTGAGGCGTTTGCGGGAGTCGCCGCCGGTGACGAGGTCTCGAGGAAGGAAGAGGAAGGCGTAGGCCTGGCGGTCGGAGCGGCCGACGCGTCCGCGGAGTTGGTAGAGGTCGGCGAGGCCGAAGCGGTCGGCACGGTCGATGAGGATGGTGTTGGCGTTGGGGATGTCGATGCCGGATTCGATGATTGTCGTAGCAAGGAGGATGTCGGCTTCGCCACTGACGAAGGCTTGCATGACGAGTTCGAGTTCGTCGCGTTCCATTTGGCCGTGGCCGATGACGATGCGGGCGTCGGGGACGAGGTCCTGGATTTTGTCGCGCATGTGTTCGATGGTGCCGACGCGGTTGTGGAGGAAGAAGACCTGGCCTTCGCGGGCGAGTTCGTTTTCGATGGCTTTTTTGATGACGCGTTCGTCGTATTGGTAGATGGAGGTTTTGACGGGGTTGCGGTTGGGGGGTGGGGTGTCGATGGTGGACATGTCGCGGACGCCCATGAGGGAGAAGTAGAGGGTGCGGGGGATGGGGGTGGCGGAGAGGGTGAGGACGTCGATTTGGCGGAAGCGTTCCTTGAGGGTTTCCTTGTGTTTGACTCCGAAGCGTTGTTCTTCGTCGACGATGACGAGGCCGAGGTTGTGGTAGGAGATGTCGTTGGAGAGGAGGCGGTGGGTGCCGATGACGATGTCGACGGAACCGTCTTGGAGGCCCTGGAGAGTTTTGCGGATTTCTGCTGAGGTGCGAAAGCGGTTGAGGAGGTGGATGGTGAGGGGGAATTCCGACATGCGGGAGCAGAAGGTGCGGTGGTGTTGTTCGGCGAGGACAGTGGTTGGACACAACATGACGGCCTGGGTGCCGCCGGTGACGGCTTTGAAGGCGGCGCGGATGGCGACCTCGGTTTTGCCGAAGCCGACGTCGCCGCAGATGAGGCGGTCCATGGGTTGTCGGGATTCCATGTCGGCCTTGGTGGCGGAGATGGCGGCGAGTTGGTCGGGGGTTTCGGTGAAGGGGAAGGCGTTTTCGAAGTCCCACATCCATTTGGAGTCGGGGGGGTGGGCGTGGCCGGGGACGGTTTCGCGTTCGGCCTGGATTTTGAGGAGGCGGGCGGCGTAGTCGCGGATGGCTTTCTGGGCCTCGGTTTTGGTTTTTTGCCAGCGGTTGGAGCCGAGTTTGGCGAGGTCGGGGGTGGCGCCGCCGGTGCCGACGTAGCGGGCGACGAGGTGGGCGTGGGAGAGGGGGACGGAGAGGGTGGATTGGTCGCGGTATTCGAGGATGAGTTCTTCGAGGCCGTCTTCGTTGGTCTGGACGGATTGGAAGCGGCCGAGGCCGTATTCGGCGTGGATGACGAGGTCGTTTTCGGCGAGCTCTTCGACGTCGATGCGGGCGGCGGCGGCGCGGGCTTGGTCGAGTTTGGAGCGGCGAGCGGGTTGGGCGTAGCGGCCGAAGAGTTCCGAGAGGGAGATGAAGGCGGTTTTTCGGGCGGGGAGGTAGAAGCCGCGGGGAAGCCAGCGTTTGAGGGTTTGGACGCCGGGGTGGTCCTTGAAGGCTTCGGTGGAGAGTTCGTGAAAGCGTTCGTGTTCGCCGGCTTTTTGGGAGGCTAGGACGAGGGTCCAGTTTTCGGCGAGCCAGGCGTGGAGTTGTTTGAGGATGGTGTCGCGTTGGAATTCGTGGATGACGAAGTCTCCGGATTCGAGGGTGGAGAAGGGGAGGTTGAGGACGGGGAATTCGAGGGTGTTTCCCGTAGGTTGGTCCGAGAGGTATAGGAGTTTGTTAGTTTGCAGTTTGTTAGTTTTCAGTCTTGATTCTGTGGGGTTGGCAAGGGTGGTGGGTGACTCGTTGGTGATTCGCGGCGGACCGAGCCGGTCCGCCCTACCGTCGTCGACGGTGACGAGGAGGTCGGTTTCGTTGAGCCAGTCGGCGAGGGTGGTGGAGGGTTCGGGGGCGGCGAGTTGGAGTTGGATGTGGTCGAGGCGGCGGATGGTGGTTTGGGAGTGGATGTCGAACTCGCGGAGAGATTCGAGTTGGTCGTCGAAGAATTCGAGGCGGATAGGGTTGGGGGTGGTGGGGGGGAAGATGTCGAGGATGCCGCCACGGCGGGCGAAGGTGAGGCGGGAGGCGACTTTGGGGACTTTTTCGAAGTTGTGGTTGAGGAGGGTTTGTTCGAGGTCGGCGGGGTCGAGGGTTTGGTCGGGGAGGAGGGTGAGGCCGGCTTCACGGAGGTTTTGGGTGTCGGGGACGGGGGCATTCCAGGCGGAGGCGGGGAGGAGGATGGGGTGTTCGGGAGAGGCAGCGGCGAGTTGGTGGAGGGTGAGTTGCCAGTCGGCGAGGGCGTCGGGGTCTTCGGAGCTTTTGGAAGGAGGATTGGGGAGGACGATGGCCGGGGAGGAGTGGAAGGTGAGCAGTTCTTCGGCGAGGCGATTGCGGTGTCTGGGGGAGTCGATTTCGATCCAGAGACGTTGGTGAGGATGGTGCTTGGTGAGGCCGGCGAGGGTGAAGGCGTGGGCGGCTTCTTCGATGGGCCCGAGGGATGAGGGCGTGGTGATTCCGCCCATTTCGTTGGGAGATGGGAAGAGGAGCGCGGCGAAGTCGTCGCGTTCGGGCATGGAGGGAGAGTATTTGGCTGAATAAACGCACACGCAATCTCAACTTCACATTTGAGAAAAATTGATTATCTTTTGCTTAAATCGGTTGAAGTGATGTTGAAAGCCACGGCCCCCACCGCTTGCGCGGGACTCTTTCTATTTTTTGTGAGTGGATGCTCGAGTGACGATCCCGAGGTGATCGCAGTTCAGAATCCACGAAGTTCATCGTATTATAGCTCGGCGTATGGGTCTTCTTATGCGGCCAATCGGGCGAGCGCTTCTTCTTATTCGCCGACTTATGTGCGGAGTGCGGCGCGGCCTTCTTCGATGAGTTTGTCTTCGCTCATTTCGGAGGTGCGATTGCAGCGTGACATTATGCCTTACAGCTGCCGGGGTCGGACGGGGAAGTCGATGTCGCCGCGTTATATTACGATACACAGCACGCAGAACTGGAGTCAGGGAGCGGATGCCTTGAGGCATTCCCTGGCGTTGAAGCGGAGTAAGTTGGGGCGGGTTTCGTGGCACTTTACGACGGACGATCGGCGGGCGGTGCAGCATTTGCCGACTTCGGAGCAGGGGAATCATGCGGAGAATTGGGATGGGCCGGGCAATCGCTACAGCATTGGGATCGAGATGTGTGAGCACCCGGGGAATAGCCGGAGTGCGACTTTGGATCGGACGGCGAAGTTAGCGGCGTATTTGATGGTGAAGCATAATATTCCCTTGTCCCGCGTCGTGCCTCATTACAAGTGGTATCGGAAGGGTCACAATCCGCCGCACAAGAACTGCCCGCATTTTTTGATGACCAACGGTCGTCCGGGAGCGAAGTGGAAGGCGTTTTTGGCGAAGGTCAATCGCTACTCCATTGAAGTTCGTGGAGGGCAAACAATTTATGCGAGCCGCTGATGGCGGTTTACGACATGGAGAAAGGCATGCGGTATGTGTGCCAGCGCTGCACGGCCTGCTGCAAGTGGCCGGGAGATGTGATTTTGGAGGAAGGGGAAGTGGAAAAGATTGCCGCGTTTCTCGAGATGGGAGTGGAAGAGTTCGTTCAGGAACACACGCATCTCAGTGAGAATCGAAAGCACTTGTCTCTGTTAGAAAATCCAGATCACTCTTGTGTGTGGTTGGATGGGGCGGATTGCACGTTGCAGGATGTGAAGCCGGCGCAGTGCAAACGATTTCCGAATGACTGGAACTTCAAGGGTTGGCGGAAGTGGTGTGAGGCGGTGCCGGTGGCGATAAATCAGCAATAAGCCTTCGAGAGTAAGACGCGGACGACTCGGCGAGGCGTCCCTACCGGTTGAAACCCCGCATGTGGGGGAGAGGGTCGGTGCCGGGGAACCAGTATTGGAAGGAGAGGGCCCCTTGGTGGAGGAGGAGAGAGAGGCCGTTGGCGGTGCGGGCGCCTTTGGATTCGGCGAGTTGGAGGAGTTTGGTTTTGGGTGGGGAGTAGATGGTGTCGTAGACAAGGTGGTGGGGTTCGAGGCAACCAGCGGGCAGGGGTGAGGGGTCGGTGGGTTTGAGGCCGAGGGAGGTGGTTTGGATGATGAGTTCGCAGTGCCCAGCGATTTCGGGGAGTTGGGGTGAGTCGAGGGCGAGGATTTGGAGGCGTTCGCCGGGGCCTTCGAGGCGGTCGGATTCGAAGAGTGGTTTCAGGCGGGTAGCCAGTTGTTCGAGTTTATCGAGGGAGCGGTTGGCTAGGACGAGTTGTTCGCAGCCTTCGCGGGCGCATTGGGTGGCGAGGGCTTGGCCGGCTCCACCACCGGCACCGACGATGAGGATTTTGAGATCGCGGAGGTCGACGGAGAATTCTTCGCGAATGGCGCGGACGAAGCCGGGGCCATCGGTGTTGAAGCCGAGGATTTCGTCGTTGTCGGCAAAGAGGATGGTGTTGACGGCGCCGAGGGCTTCGGCGGCGGGGTCAAGAGAGGTGCAAGTAGAGAGGGCTTCGAATTTGTGGGGGACGGTGACGTTAGTACCGATGAAGCCAGCGGAGCGCATTTTGGCGAAGGCTTCGGGGAGGGAGCCGGGTTCGAGTTCGAGGCGGATGTAGCGGGTGTCGAGGTCGAGGGCGTCGAGCGCGGGCTGGTGGAGCTGGGGGGACTTGGAGTGGTGGATGGGATTGCCGATGACGGCAAGCTTGGCGGGTTTCTCGCCGGGAGGGTTGAGAAGGGTCGGGTTGTCGAGGTCGGCGAGGGTGTAGACGTCTTTCATTCGTTTCGAGGAATGGAACCGCAAAGACGCGAAGGCGCAAAGGTTTGTTTTGGAGGGGGATGTTGAGCTTGGGGTTCTTTCCACGCCGATTTGCGCGGATTGAGGGCAGATTTTGTTTGGTTGAATTTTGCGTGTCGCAAAGGGACGTAAAGTTTCCTTGGGAGTGGTGAGTTTGGGCTTTTGGATTTGGAATTTAGGAGAGGCCTCGCGCGGAGACGCAAAGTCGCAGAGGTTTTTGGGATTTGTTTTGGAGGAGGATGGTTAGCTCAGTTTGATTTCCACGC
>JBCCZX010000072.1:0-14782 GCA_039186735.1 Verrucomicrobiota bacterium
CGCGTTCTCCGCAATCACCTCGTCGACATGACCGGCAACACCCACCGTGCCGAACTCTGCATCGATAAACTTTTCTCCCCCGACTCCCCCACCGGTCGTCTTGGGCTGTTAGAAATGCGTGGCTTTGAAATGCCTCCGCACCCCGACATGTCGCTGGCCCAGCAACTCCTTGTCAGAGGATTGCTCTCCCGCTTCTGGGACCAACCCTACACCGCCAAACTCGAGCGCTGGGGCACCCGCCTCCATGATCGCTGGATGCTTCCCCACTTCCTGGAAGACGATATCAACGACGTCGTCGAAGATCTCCAGCATCACGGTCTCGACTTCGACCCCGCATGGTTCAAGCCTCACCTCGAGTTCCGCATGCCCTACATCGGCGAACTCGACCACCGCAACATTCACCTCGAAGTCCGTAACGCCATCGAACCTTGGAACGTCTTGGGCGAGGAAACTTCCTCCTTCGGCACCGCACGCTACGTCGATTCCTCCGTCGAACGCGTCCAAGTCAAACTCGAGAACCTCACCGAGAAACGCCACGTCCTCACCGCGAATGGCGTCCCAGTGCCCCTTCACCCCACCGGTCGCCAGGGCGAATACATTGCAGGAGTCCGCTTCCGCGCTTGGTCTCCCTTCTCCGCCCTCCACCCCACCAAACCCATCAACTCGCCCCTCACCTTCGACCTCATCGACACCTGGAACCAGCGCTCCCTTGCTGCCTGCCAATACCACGTCGTCCACCCCGGCGGCCGCGCTTACGACGACTTCCCCCTCAACGCCTTCGTCGCGGAATCACGCCGTCGTTCCCGCTTCTTCGAGATGGGCAAGACTCCGGGCGAAATCGATCCACCCGATCCCACTCGCGACCCCGATTTCCCACTCACCTTGGATCTTCAACGATTCTAACAGGAGAGGCGGCCTTTACTGCCGCCTTTCAACTAACAATCAATTTGAACCAATCACCCCGGAACCCAGACAAGTCACGCCTCACCCGGATGAACCACGATCGGATCCCCCGGCCTCCAAAACGACTGGAAATGCCGTAGATTCAAAGTCACCAATCTATCCGCCCCCACCTTTCTAGCTGCGACAAGATGCAAATAGTCAAATATCGCCCCTCCTCGAACTCCCCGGGATTCCGCTTCACCGAAAGCACCGTTCGTTTCGGAGGGCAAGAGCTGGGTCACCGCAAGAGTCTCTTCAATTTTACCAACTAGCATACTTGCGACTAAAGAAGCCCTGAATTGATACGGCTTCCGTCCTCCAGTCAACGTATTGAAAACCTCGACCAGACCGTGCTGATAAATATGACCTCCTGCAGTAACAAACTGCCTACATTCCCCGTGAAAATTTTCGTTCGGAACCAATGCCGCGACAATGATCGAACTGTCGAATGCATCCTTCATTCAATATCCTCACCCAATACTCGCCTCGTGGCTCGCTCGCGTGCTTCAAGAACAGCCTTACCTGCATCAAATTTTCCCTTCACCCCCCGAATAATCGGCAATCCGTCTTCCGCAATCTCCACGTGAGCCTCCGGCACCTCAGGTTCCAACTCGATCCGGTCTCCAACCAAATCCAGCTTCAATTTCTCTCCGCCCTTCAACCCCAATTTTTCACGCACCGCCTTCGGAACAACGACGCGGCCCGCCCTGTCAATTGTCACAATTTCGCTCATACCATTTTTAATACCATTTCCAATACCATAAGTCAAACCACCTAAAATGGTTCCCGAATCCCCTTCTCGACCCTAAGCCTCAGACGATCTAAGCTCCGCCCACGCAGCACATGCCTCAACAAAGTCAGTCCTTGGGAGACCTGACCCAAAGTCAATCTTCACCCTCCTCCTCGAAGTCGGACTTCCTCGACTCTTACACCCCCCTGCCCGGCACCCAGGACGAATTCGTCAATCCCGACGGACAGCTCCGCCCCTGCGTGCAGAACTTCAGCAATCGTCTGAATGAGATCGGCGACGAAGGTCTCGCCCAAGCCTGGAAGCGCGGCGACGAGCTCCTCCACCAAAACGGCCTCTCCTACAATCTCCACAGTGACACAGCCTCGTCCTCTTTCCGACCTTGGAACCTCGATCCCATCCCCCTTCTCTTTTCTGAAGCTGAATGGCAACCCTTGGCCCAGGCTGCCATCCAGCGCGCCCGACTCTGGGATGCCATTCTCAAGGACTGCTACGGTCCTCGCAACCTCCTCGCACAGGGACTCATCCCACCGGCACTTCTCTACGCCCAGCCGGGTTTCAACCGCGCGCTGCCCGTTTCGAGTCAGGACGACAACCTCCTCTCTTTCTACGCTCTCGATGTGGCTCGCGGCGCCAACGGTTCGTGGACCGTGCTTGCTGACCGGACCGAAGCGCCCAATGGTACGGGGTTCGCCCTCGAGAACCGCATCATTCTCACCAACGTCTTCCCCGAGACTTCCAACAAGCTCCACCTCATCCGACTCGCGGCCTACTTCCAGTCCCTCCAGACTTCCCTTTTCGCCAAAGCCTCTAGCGCGGTCGATGAACCCGGCGTGGTTCTCCTCTCTCCTGGCCCTTCGGACCCGGCCTACTTCGAAGACGCCTACCTCGCCCGTTATCTCGGTATCCCTCTTGCGGTTGGAGAAGAACTCACCGTCCGTGACGACCGCGTCTTTCTGAAAACTGTCTCCGGCCTCCAACGCATTCACGTCCTCTACCGCCGCGTCCACGAGACCCTCCTCGACCCTCTCGAAAATCCCGTCGACACGAACCAAGGTGTTGCCGGCATCATGCAGGCCATCCGCGCAGGCACCATCACCGTTCTCAACCCTCCCGGCACCGGCATCGCCGAATCCCCGGCCTTCCTTCCTTTCCTCCCCGCCATCGCCAAACAACTCTTGGGTCAGGACCTTCTCCTCCCTTCCATCGAAACCATCTGGGGAGGCCAAACGGATGTTTTCCAAAAAGCCCTCCCTGAGTTCCTTGGACAACAAGACGGCTTCTTAAAGAACACTTTCGGTCTCCGCACCCCACCGGTCGGAACCAAAGACCTTGATTCCAGCAACATCTCCGAACTCCAGGACCAAATCAGCCGCAACCCGGCCGCCTACACCCTCCAACGGCAGATGGACTTCTCCACCGCCCCGGTTTGGTCCAACGGCAATCCTCTCGAACCCCGCCCTGTTGCCCTCCGGCTCTTCCTCTTCCACGATGGCAAGGACTTCCAAATTATGCCCGGTGCCCTTGTCCGCTGCGCCCCAACTCCCACCAGCCTCCCAGGGCTCTCTCTTTCTCACGATTCGGGCTCCAAGGACCTCTGGATCCTCGCCGACAAAGCCGACTCCCTCCAAGTCCGCAGCAACCTCAACGACCGCGAAACCGTCCGCCGCTCCCCCGGCTCCCTCTCCTCCCGCGCCGCCGACAACCTCTACTGGATCGGCCGCTACGAAGAACGCGCCGAATTCGCCACCAGAACCATCCTCGAAATCACCAATCAACTCGCCGCCGAACACGACGACTCCTCCATCCTCTCCCTCCAACCCCTCCTCAAATCCCTCGCCCTCTCCAGCTACCTCCCCTCCGACTCCGACCCCCTCTCCGACACCCATCCCCGCGCCGCCATTCGCAAACTCCTCCTTCCCGCCTTCTTCGCCGAAACCGGCACCACCCGCCCCGACAACCTCGACTCCATCCCCCAAAACCTCCTCCGCCTCCGCAACCTCGCCTCCCTCTCCAGCGACCGACTCTCCGGCGAAACCTGGCTCATCATCCAACAACTCCAGGAACTCGGCCACCACGCCCCCACCCGCGGCCTCGGCGCCCTCCGCCCCATCCTCCAACAAGCCCTCACCCTCCACTCCGCCTTCAACGGCACCTGCCGCGAAAACCTCACCCGCAACCTCGGTTGGACCTTCCTCAACCTCGGTCGAAAAATCGAACGCACTGCCGGCCTTCTCAACCTTGCGGTCGAACTCCTCGACCTCCCCTCCGAGCGACGGACGACCCAAGTCCTCGAAACTATCCTCGCTGTCAACGACGTCACCCTCACCTACCGCTTCCGCTACCAGGGCGCGCCCCAGCTCCTTCCCACCCTCGACCTCATCCTCCACGACCCCTCCAACCCGCGCTCTCTCGCATACCAACTTGCCGAAATCGACCGCGATCTCACTCACCTCGCCCAAAGCAAACCCGATGACCTCCCCACTTCCCTCCACCGCTTCGTCCTGCGCGCCCTCAACTACCTGAAAACCGAAGTCCTCGACGCCCAAAACGACGAAGACGAAGCCGAGCAACTCAAAAACCTCACCACCTTCCTCATCAGCCTCCGCAGTCAACTCCCCGACTTCACCGAACAACTCGGCTGGCAATTCTTCACCCACGCCGAACCTCAGAACACCTAAAAAATGGACCCGAGCAGCCTTGCTCGCCCCACAACTCCAGCCAAATCCCCGGACTGCAAACCAACAAACTCACACCCTCACAAACTCCAAACCTCCCTTTGACCTACACCATCCATCACCGCACCACCTACGAGTACGAGGCCAATGTCTCCTACTCGCACCACTTGGCACGCCTCCGCACCAACCTCGGCAACACCCGGCTCATCATTTCCCCCAACCCCGACACCATCAACCACTACCTCGACTACTACGGCAACCCCACCACCTACTTCGCGATCACCATCCCCCACCAAACTCTCACCATCGACGCCCACTCCACCCTCACTCTTCCCAACCCTGCTCCCGCCTCCCAACTCGACCTTTCTCCTCCCTGGGAATACGTCCGCGACCAACTTCGCACCTCCACCTTGCCCCGCGATCTCGCCGCCAACGAGTTCAGCTATCATTCGACTTTCTGCCCCACCTCCCCGACTCTCGCTGACTACGCCCAGGATTCCTTCAAACCGAACACCCCCGTCCTCACTGCCAGCCGCGACCTCACTCGGCGCATTTTTGAGGACTTCAAGTTCGACCCCTCCGCCACCTCGGTATCGACTCCCGTCCTCGACGTCTTCGAAAAACGTGCCGGTGTCTGTCAGGACTTCGCCCACCTTCAAATTTCTTGCCTCCGCTCTCTCGGTCTCTCTGCCCGTTACGTCTCAGGCTACCTCCGCACTGATCCCCCTCCCGGCAAACCGCGCCTCATCGGTGCCGACGCTTCCCACGCCTGGGTCTCCCTCTACGTCCCCCAACTCGGTTGGACTGACTTCGATGCCACCAACAACGTCATTCCTAGTAGTCACCACATCCCCATCGCCCACGGCCGCGACTACCTCGACATCTCACCCGTTCGTGGCACCGTCTACGGCGGCGGACAACAACAGCTCGAAATCGGCGTCACCGTCACCCCCCACGCCGAATAACCCCTCGTCACCGAGCCGAAATGCTCACAAACCGGGCTGAAAACAGCCCCAGTAAAACCCTTCTTGAACCCCGACGAATTCAATACCCTCGGTCTCTCCACACTGTAATCACCAATTGATCGGCTTAATCGGAAACGAATCATCCACCTTCTCGCTCTCCCTCGCTGCCATCACCTCCGCAACCTGCCTCCCCCACCGCTGCAACTCTCGACGCTGAATCCCGTAAAACGTAAACTTCTGCGTATCCAACAACGAAATCTCCGCCTTCTCTCGATCCGCAAACGCAAACAAAACCTCTCTCGTCACCGAATCCACCAACCGCACCTCGATCGCGATCGCCGGCTGATTCAAAAACCCCAAACCCCGCACAAAAATCCCTGCCGCCTGCAAAGTCGGCCGCGACGGAATCACCTCCACCAAATTCGCCTCCAACCACAAAACCCCTTCCTCTTTCTCCGGTCTCACCACCAACTCCCGCTCCGTCGCCGCATCCTCCCGAAAGCTCTCCGAAAACTCCCGCCGCGTATCCGCAGCCAACAGCGCCACATCAGTCTCAAACAACTCCGCCACCATCCGCGGATTCGTCTCCCCCAGCTCCGATGGCTTCTTCACCTCCTTCGTCTGCACCGGAGCCACATACACCTTCTTGTAATCCCCAAAATCCATTCCCGGCTTCCGATAACACCTCTGAAAGGGATACCGCTCGTCCTTCACCATCATCCGGTCCGTCTCCCCCAAAAAACCCGTCGCGGCGGCCGGCGAATTACAACTCACCAAACCGAACAAAGCCCCGCCAGCCAACAAACACGGCAAAAACACAAACAGACGCACCAGAAAGTCCTACTCCCAGAATACCAAAGCCTCAAAAAAACTCTGCGTCTAATTCGAGGTCCCCCCGGATTGACCTCGATAATGACCGTCCCTGTCCGTCAACTCCTGCTCGTTCACAATCAAGACCAGCTTCCCAACCTGCATCACCACGGCCCTCGCACATCAATTCCCACCGCAACATCGATCTCTCCAAGCCCCTCTTCCTTTCGCTCGCCTTGTCGGACCAATTTGTTATGTCTTCAATAAATTGGGTAAAATGCCATGAAGACCATACTCGCGCTCCTTGCCACCGCCTGTTTAGCCTGTGCCGACAGCCCCACCGCCATCATCGTCCTCGACGCCTCCGGCTCCATGTGGGGACAAATCGAAGGCAAAGCCAAAATCGAAATCGCCCGCGACGTCATCGAAGACCTCCTCGCCGACCTCCCTTCCGATCTCGAACTCGGCCTCGTCGCTTACGGTCACCGCCGCAAGGGAGATTGCGAAGATATCGAGCTTTTGATTCCGCCGGGGAAAGTCGACCGAGCCAAGTTTCAGGCAGTCGTCGACAACATCCTCCCCAAAGGAATGACTCCACTGACCGATGCCGTCCAATTCGCCGCTGAGGCTTTGAATTACAAAGAGGAAAAAGCGTCCGTCATCCTCGTCACCGATGGCCTCGAAACCTGCGACAAAGACCCCTGCGCCGTCGCCAAGGTCCTCGCCCAAACCGGAGTCGATTTCACCGCTCACGTCGTGGCCTTCGACCTCACCGCCGAGGATGCCCTCACCGTCGAGTGCCTCGCCACCGAAACTGGCGGCCAGTTCCTCCCCGCCGGCGACGCCGCCAGCCTCTCCACCGCCCTCGGCATGGCCGTGCAGGAGGTTGTCGAACCACCCAAGGAAGACGAGCCGGAACCAGAAATCATTGAGAACCCCGTCACCCTCTCCGCCCCAGAATCCGTTCCAGCAGGCTCCAAGTTCAAAGTTTCTTGGGAGGGCGAAGGAACCGGACTTCCCAATGATTTCATTACCATTGTTCCCGTAGGGACAGAAGAAGGTCGCTGGAAAAACTACGCCTACGCCCAAGAGGAAAACCCCATCGAACTCACTGCCCCCATCAAACCGCAATCCTGCGAAATCAGATATGTTGCCGGAAAGTCCCGGAACACCCTCGGCCGCATCAACATCGAAGTGACCGAAATCGCCGCTACCGTTTCCGCCCCAGAGGAAGCTGCCGTCGGCTCCTCCGTCAAAGTCGACTGGACCGGCCCCGGCTATCCCGGCGACTACATCACCCTCGTCAAGGAAGGCACCGCGGAAGGCAAATGGGAAACTTACTCCTACGCGAGGGACGGTGAGAACCCCCTCGAAGTGAAATGCCCGACCAACCCTGGACCCTACGAAATCCGTTATGTGACCGGACAAGGCGGAAAGACCCTCGCTCGCACCACCATCACTCTCACCGAAGTGGGTGCCACCTTGTCCGCTCCCGAAACGGCAACAGCAGGTTCTAGCGTCTCTATCGAGTGGACCGGCCCGGGTTACCAGAGCGACTACATCACCATCGTTCCCAAAGACTACGCGGACAACAAATGGATGAAATACGTCTACACCAAAGACGCTGAACTGACGATCCAAGTCGTAGCTCCAGCCGAACCCGGCCCCTGTGAAGTCCGCTACATCATGGGCCAGAGCAAAGAAGTGATGGCTCGCATTCCTATCGAAATCAAGGAAGTCACCGCCACCGTCTCCGGCCCGGACAAAGTGGTTGCCGGCTCAAACGTCTCCGTTCAATGGACCGGTCCCGGCTACGCTGGTGACTTCATCACCATCGTCTCCAAGGACACCCCGGAGAAAAAATACGCTAAGTATGCCTACACCAAAAACGCCGAAGAAACCGTTCAGGTTCTCGCCCCCATGGATCCGGGCCCAGCGGAGATTCGCTATCTTCTCGGTCAAAACCGAAAAACCCTCGTTCGTGTTCCCATAAGTATCGAAGCAGCCCAAGTCACTCTCGCTGCAGAGGCCTCGGCAGAAGCAGGAACCAACGTCAAGGTCACTTGGACTGGCCCCGATAACCCCGGCGACTTCATCACCATCGTGCCCAAGAACCACCCGGAGAAGAAGTACGCAAAATATGCCTACTCTCGCTCAGGCTCCCCCGCCGACATCCTCGCACCCGAGGAATCCGGCGACTACGAAATCCGCTACCTCGCCGGTCAGGACCGCCGAACCCTGTTCAGGGTTCCCATCAAAGTCACCCCAAACACCAAGGAAGAGTAAAGGAGCGCGGACTTCACTCCGCCCCATTGCAAACAGCCAATACTAATGGCGCGGACAAAAGTCCGCGCTTCATCAGAGATCTTTATCCGTCACCGCACCCTCGCTCGCCGTCGAAACCAGCTTCCCGAACTTCGCCAAGATACCTCGTCGGCAGCGTGGCTCGGGCTTCACCCATTTCGCTTTTCGCTGAGCAAGCTCCTCCTCGGAGACCGCCGTATCAATCCGGTTCGCCACCGCATCAATCGTAATCTCATCTCCATCCTCCAAAAGCCCAATTGCACCTCCCTCATCCGCCTCCGGCGTGATATGCCCCACCACAAACCCATGACTTCCTCCCGAAAACCGCCCATCCGTAATCAACGCCACCTTGTCACCAAGACCCCGCCCCATCACCGCCGAAGTCGGCCCCAACATCTCCCGCATCCCCGGCCCACCCTTCGGACCCTCCCGCCGAATCACCACCACATCCCCCGCCACAATTGACCCATCCAAAATCGCCGTCATCCCATCCTCCTCGCAATCAAAGACCTTGGCCCGCCCCGTAAACGCCTCCCCCTCTTTTCCCGAAATCTTCGCCACCGCACCTTCCGTCGCCAAGTTCCCGTAAAGAATCCGCAGGTGGCTGTCCTTCTTCACCGGATTTTCCAAAGGACGAATCACTTCCTGCCCTTCTGGATATTCCAGAGACGAGTTCGCCAGATTTTCTTCTACGGTTTTTCCCGTAACCGTCAAACAATCCCCATGCAATAATCCCGCCTCCAACAGCATTTTCATCAACGGAATCGTTCCCCCGATGCGCACCAGCTCCGCCATCGAAAAGCGCCCACTCGGCTTCAAGTCCGCCAACACCGGCACCCGCTTCCCAATTTCAGTAAAGTCATCAATCGACAGCTCCACCTCAGCTGCATGCGCCATCGCCAACAAATGCAACACCGCATTTGTCGAACCTCCCAGCGCAATGACCACTGTCACTGCATTCTCGAAAGCCTTCCGAGTCATGATGTCGCGAGGCTTAATTCCCTTCTCTAACAAATTCACTACCGCCACCCCCGCATCAAAACAATCCTGCTTCTTCTCCACACTAACGGCCGACTGCGCCGAACTATTCGGCAAGCTCATCCCCAACGCCTCGATCGCGCTCGCCATCGTATTCGCCGTATACATCCCCCCACACGACCCCGGCCCCGGAATACAAGCCTCCTCCACCGTTTGCAATTCATCATCATTGTATTCGCCGCTCGCGTGCTTCCCCACCGCTTCAAAGATCGAAACAATATCCAACTCCTTCTCCTCCCCCTTGATCGTCGCACACCCCGGCAAAATCGTCCCCCCGTAAACAAACACCGAAGGCCGATTCATCCGCCCCATCGCAATCACACACGCCGGCATATTTTTGTCACAACCCCCAATCGCCACATAACCATCCATTCCCTCGCAACCCACCACCGTCTCGATCGAGTCCGCTATCACTTCCCGACTCACCAGCGAATACTTCATCCCCTCCGTCCCCATCGAAATCCCATCCGAAATCGTAATCGTATTGAACACCACCGCCTTCCCCCCCGCCGCATTCACACCCTCCTCCGACTTCCGCGCCAACCCGTCAATATGCATGTTGCACGGCGTCACCTGACTCCACGTCGACGCCACCCCCACCTTCGACTTCGCAAAATCCTCCTTCTGATACCCAGTCGGATACAACATCGCCCGCGACGGCGCCCGGTCCGCCCCATCCAAAACCTTCGAAGAATACTTCCGCTTATCCGTGTCGCTCATGCCCCGCCAACTTCTCCCACCCCCGCCCCCCAGTCAAGCCGCAGCCTCCCCCCCTCAAAAATCCCACGAAACACCCAACCCCACAGTCACAGCCGCATCCCGCTCCGCACGAAACACCCCCGCCCCTCTCGCATCCTCCACCTCATACTCTCCCCCAAGACCCAACGAAGCATGCAAGGTCACCGCCAGATTCTCACTGCTCCGGTAAGTCAACGCCGCTGCCACTCGTGACTCCTCAACCTCCCCCACTCCGTTCGCCGCCACGGCCGAATCCTCATCCAAACGAAACCGCTCCGACTCATAAAAATAACCCAGCATCAACGACCACTCCTCCTGCGGCCTCCACGTCACATGCACCGAAGGCCCTGTCCGAAATCCCACCGCCGGCCCCGTTGCCAGAGTCCAATCCTCCACAAATTCCCAACGAACAAACGGCAACGGAAACACCACAAAATCATCCTCCAATTCCGTCGCCCAACCCACCCCCACACCGAGCGACAACCGCTCCGATATCTCATACCAAGCCCCCCCAACCCCACCAAAGGTCAGCGACTCCCCAAAATCTCCACCCCCTTCCATCCCCGAACGAACCGAAGGACTCAACAACCAATTCCAGCCACCCTCTCGCCGCGAAATCGCCGCCACCCCCAACTGCGCCTCATGCACCTCGCCCCACAACTCCGGCGCCCCACCCGAAAAATCATACCAATTCCACTCATACTCCCCCACCAAACCCACAATCAGCTCCTCCGACAAAAACAACGGTGCCGACAACCGGGTCCGCACACTCCCCCGCGCCACCTCACCACCTCCATCCAAACCCGCCGCCAACGCAAACTCCCCACTCACCTCAATCGGCGCCGGACGGAACTGCCCCAGCGCCAGCCCACTTACCCCCACCAAACATCCCGTCACAAACTTCACTCCCACCCCTCGCACACCCCCCCAAAAAATCGAGCCTTTTTCCCAAACCCCATCCTCACACCCCTCCCCCTCCCAAGCTCGCCCGCCCTCGATGCCGCGACGACATTCACTGCTACCTCTGACCAACGCGGCCTTCCTCGTCCCACCGACGGCGACGACAACGGCACCGCCACCCCCAAAATCGGCGCCACCGAACTCGCCTGGATCTTCAACACCGACTCCGATGGCGACGGCAACTCCTACGGGCAAGAAATCCTCCTCGGCACCAGCCCCTTCACCAGCGACCCCGACTCCACCACCCAACCCAAATCCTTCTACCAACTCCGCATCACGAACGACTAGGCGGGTAAGGAATTGCCAGAAGGTCCCTCACCCCCGCCGCAACCCCGCCACCCCGCCCAACTCCTCCACCATCGCCTCTTCCCACGCCAACACCGCACAACCCCGCTTCGCTCCCGTCTCCTCTTCCGACGACATCTTCGGCCAAAAATAATGCACCGGCAATGGCCGCAAATAATCCTGCCTCAACGCCAACCCGCTTGGATACGCATCATAACCATATCCCGCATCACCCGGCACCTCGAAGTCATCAATCACAATCACCGACCTCCGCCAATACGCCGTAATCAACTCCACCTCCCGCCGCAACGGAACATCATCACACCAATGCGCATCCAGATAAAACATCACCCGCTGCAACGGACACCGCACCTCCGAGATTAACCCCTGCAAAAATTCCCGGCTATCCCCCATCCGTAAAGTCACCCCCTCAACCCCTCCGAACTTCCCCTCTAACACCTCTCTCTTCGACTCATCCACTTCCACCGTAAAAACTCTCATCCCCGCCTCCACCGCCCACTCCGCCGTCTCCCCACGATACGTTCCCGTCTCGACAAATGTCCCAATCTTCAGTTCCTTCAGCAAGCTTTTTACCAGTCGCTGCCGACCCTCCTGACCATTAAACGCACCCCAACTCGTCTCTTCGCTCGCAACACCGCTCATGTCTCAACCCAAGAACTCAAATCAACGCGAACGGCACCAGCGCAAAGCGACCGAACTCCGCGACGCCCTCCTCGCCTCCGACTGGAAATCCCTCCGGAAAACCCTCAAATCCTCCGGCTCCGGCCCCGCCAAACCCCAATCCATCCTCCTCTGGGCCAAAAAAACACTCCCCCTCTCCTACCTCCGTCGCCTCGCCCCCCTCTTCAACCAACTCGACAACCTCACCCCCGCCGACTTCGAAGCCGTCGGCAAATTCTGGCACGACAACGAATGCCTCTCCGAAGCCGAACAAGCCTTCCGCCTCGCCCTCTCCAAAGAACCCGCCCGCCTCGACTCCATCCAAGCCCTCGCCGGCTGCTTCCACCTTACCGGCCGCCTCGACTCCGTTCGCACCCTCCTCGAATCCGCCCGTGCCATCTACCCCACCAACACCGAAATCCTCGCCGGCCTCGCCAACACTTATCTCGATCATCACGAAACCGAACAAGCTCTTGCAGCCTACCAATTAGCCGAAGAACAAGGTGGCCCCGGCGCCTCCTCCTTCGGCATCTCCTTCCTCCGCGCTCTCGCTTACCTCCCCGACGTCACCGCCGACGACCTCAAGGAAGCCGGCCAGGACTGGGAACAACGCTACGCTCCTCCCGCTCCCCACCCTCCCCTCCCCCCCGTCACCGGCCGCATCCGCGTCGGCTACTACTCCCCCGACTTCCGCAACCACTCCATCTCCTACTTCATCCGCTCCTTCCTTCCTCACCATAACCACGACCAATTCGAAGTCTTCCTCTACTCCGACTCCCGCTTCACCGACTCAGTCACAGACGAACTCCGCTCCTACGCCCACCACTGGCGCGACCTCACCAAACACTCCCACGCCGACGCCGTCTCCCTCATCAAAAAAGACCAACTCCACCTCCTCATCGACCTTGCCGGCCACTTCGGCAACGTCCGCCCCCAAATCTTCGCTGCCCGACCCGCCCCCATCCAAGCCCACCTCCTCGGCTACAACGGCTCCACCGGACTCACCTCCCTCGACTACCGCTTCAGCGACCCCATCTCCGATCCCCCCATCTCCGACCCCCAAAGTTCCGAAAAAATCATCCGCCTCGAACCCGGCTTCCACTGCTACCAACAAGAACCCGGCCTCGAAATCGAAGAAGGCCCTCCCCCCTCCTCCCTCCTCGGACACCTCACCTTCGGCTCCTTCAACTCCGCCCCCAAACTCAACGACCTCGTCATCGAAACCTGGGCCCAAATCCTCCACGCCCTCCCCTCCAGCCGCCTCCTCCTCAAAACCCTCACCCTCACCGAACAAGCCGGAAAAGATCGCTTCCTCAAACGCTTCACCTCCCACGGCATCCACCCCGACCGCATCGACCTCCTCCCCCCCACCCTCACCAAAATCGACCACCTCAAACTCTACCGCCGCCTCGACATCGCTCTCGACCCCTTCCCCGTCAACGGCACCACCACCACCTGCGAAGCCTTCTGGATGGGCGTTCCCGTCATCGCCCTCCTCGGCAACCGCCACAGCGCCCGCGTCACCTCCTCTCTTCTCTCCCAAATCGGCCTCCCCGAAGGCATCTGCCACTCCCGCGAAGACTACGTCGCCCGCGCCGTCGCATGGGCTCAAAACCCCACCCAACTCGCCCACTGGCGCCAATCCCTCCGCTCCTCCCTCACTACCGGCCCCCTCGGCGACGCTCCCACCTACACCGCCAAACTCGAAGCCAGCTACCAATCCCTCCTCGCCAATCATTCCTAAGACCGTTTCTCAGATGGAATTGCCGATATCGCTGAGATGAGATTGTTCAAGAACAAGGCGTGAAGAAGTCATTGGTCGAGACCAATGACTGATGAACAACGCTGTTATTGCACAATCTCATCCAGCCTCTTCTTTTAATGCGGCTTTGCTGCCTAGAATATCACTCTTGAATGATCACCGATATCGGCAAGGTCATCTGAGATACGGTCTAACCCTTTGTTTCACAAAAATTTCCATCGACAACCCCTCCGCGAAATCATCCCCTCTTTTCACAACATGAACTTCAAGGACCGCATCGCCGCCAAAAAATCAGCCCTCGCTCCCACCACCACCTCTCTCGCCGCCGCCGCTCTCACCAGCATCGCCCAACAAGCCGAATCCGCCATCGTCTCCTTCGAGTTCAACACCCCCACCTCCTTCAGTTCCGTAAATTTCAATCCCACCGACGGAACAACCGGGGGTTTCGGGCCCAACTTCGTCGGCATCTTCGCGTGCGGATCTGGAGCCTTCAATGCCACCACTCCCGGCTTTCCGAGCAACGCCGAAATCGCAGACACCGACTTCCTCCCCAATGGCAGCCTCCTCGGTTCAAGCGTCTCCTATGCCTCCTTCGCCAGCAACTTCCCCTCCTACGCTCTCAACACCAATCTCTACTTCGGCTTCCGCCTCAACAACCAAGGCACCGGCGCCGACGAGACCCATTACGGCTGGGCCGAAGTCATCATCACCGGCGAATTCGATGCCACTCTCGTCCGAACCGCCCTCAATACCGAGGACGACCAACCCATTATCATCGGAACCGTCCCCGAACCCAGCGTCTCCCTCTTCGGCGCCGCCGCTCTCCTCCTCTCCGTCTCCTTCCGCCGCCGGAACTAAGACTCTAGCACCC
>JBCCZX010000073.1:0-14663 GCA_039186735.1 Verrucomicrobiota bacterium
CCTCGACCCCGCCATCCATATCGTCAACGGCAACGTAAAGGACAACTTCTGGATGATGGGCGACACCGGACCCTGCGGACCCTGCTCCGAACTCCACGTCGACCTCACCCCCAACGGCGACACTCAGGGCAAACTCGTCAACGCCGACTCCGACCTCTGCATCGAAATCTGGAATCTCGTCTTCATCCAATACAACGCCGAACCCGACGGCACCTTCCGCGACCTCCCCGCCAAACACGTCGACACCGGCATGGGCTTCGAACGCGTCGTCTCCATCCTCCAAAACACCAACAACTTCCAAGACTTCTCGAAGAAGCCCACCAACTACAACACCGACGTCTTCCAACCCTACTTCCGCAAACTCGAAGAACTCTCCGGCATCGATTACACCGACATCTATCCAGCTCAAGGGAGCGCGGGCGTCCCGCCCGCTTCAAATCCCAAGCAAAGCCAAAACCCCTCCGGCGAAGCCGCAAACTCAAACTGCACCCTCACAAACTCGCAACTAACAAACTCGATCGCCTTCCGAGTCATCGCCGACCACATCCGCACCCTCTCCCTCTCCATCGCCGACGGCATCCTCCCCGGCAACAACGGCCGCAACTACGTCTTGCGTCGGATTTTGCGCCGCGCCGTCCGCTACGGTCGCAACCTTGGCTTCACCGGAGAAACCCCCTTCCTCCCCCAACTCGTCGACACCCTCGTCGCTCAACTCGGCACCGTCTTCCCCGAGCTCCCAGCCAAAGCCAGCACCATCAAAGCCACCCTCCAGCGCGAGGAAGAATCCTTCAACCAAACCCTCGACCGCGGACTCCAGCTATTTGAGCGGGTAGCACACGCTTCCAGCGTGTCCCATTCGGCATCATGCCGAATGGATTCAAAAAACAATCAGCCACAGGCTGCAAATCAAAACAAATCCAGCGGCCCGCGTTACACCCGCCGCAACCTCCCACACTTCGAACGCCCTTGGGGCAAATACCTCATCACCTTCAACACTCAAGATCGGCGCATTCTAAGCCATGAGGCTCGCCAAAAGGTTCTCAACGCCTGCCAGCATTTCCATAACGACCGTTACATTCTTTATGCGGCTGTGATCATGCCGGACCACGCACACTTGCTAATCGAGCCTCAGCCCAAAGAACTCGACGCAGACAAAAAGCCCGTCTTCTGGTCTCTCAGTGAACTGATGCATTCCATCAAGAGCTTCACTGCAAACGAAATCAACAAACTCGAAAATAACACAACTCCTGTCTGGCAGAAAGAGAGCCATGACCGCCTCATTCGTTCCGAAACTGATCTTCGCGAAAAATACGATTATATCATTCTGAATCCTCGGGGGGCAGAACTCTCTGACTGGGAGCACTACCCCTTCCTCTACGCCCAAGGATGGAATCCAGGCGATCTTGAAGCCCAACGAAAGGAAATGCTCGCTGCGCTCGATGCTGCTTCAAGCCTTCCGCAAGATGCGAAAGACAGCACGCTGGAAGAGTGTGCTACCCCACCCATTTTCCCCCCAGCCGAAGCCTTCAAACTCTACGACACCTACGGCTTCCCCCTCGACCTCACCGCCCTCCTCTGTCGCGAACGCGGACTCACCCTCGACGAAGACGCGGTCGAAGAACACATGGAAGAGCAACGCAACCGCGCCCGCTCCGCCCAAAAATCCGAAACCGTCGCCGCTCTCGACCTCAAATCCGACGCCACCACTGAGTTCGTCGGCTTCGACTCTGACGAATGCGAAGCCACCATCCTCGAACTTCACGAAGTCGGCGACAAACTCCTCGCCATCACCGACAAAACTCCTTTCTACGCCGAAATGGGTGGCCAGCAAGGCGACGAAGGCGAAATGCTTCACCCCGCCAGCGACGCCGAATACCTGGTCTACGGCGCCCAACAAATCGGCAATGCCCGCGGCCACCTCGTCCCCCCACAGGCCCAACTCAAAATCGGCGACCCCGTCACCCTGCGCGTCTTCACCGAACGCCGCCGCCCCATCGAAGCCCACCACACCGCCACCCACCTCCTCCACTGGGCTTTGCATGAGGTCGTCTCCTCCGACGCTACCCAACAAGGCTCCCTCGTCGCCCCCGACCGCCTCCGCTTCGACTTCTCCTCTGCCGCCCTGACCCCCGAGCAACTCACCGCCATCGAAGAAAAGGTCAACGCCTGCATCACCGCTGCCGAGCCCGTCTCTTGGCAAGAAGTCCCCCACGCCGAAGTGAAGAACAACAAGGACATCATGCAATTCTTCGGCGACAAATACGGCGACCTCGTCCGTGTCGTCCAAATCGGCGGCGAACCTGAAGCTCTCAACGGCTACTCCATGGAACTCTGCGGCGGCACCCACGTCCGCAACACCAGCGAGATTGGCCAATTCATCATCAAAAAAGAAGAAGCCATCGCCTCCGGTGTCCGCCGCATCGAAGCCGCCGTCGGAGACGCTGCCCAGACATACATCGAAAACCAACTAGAACAACTTCAGGACGAGCTGGAAGAGACTATTAACAAAATCGAGCTAGCTATCGACGAACTCACCATACTGGAAGTAGCTCACTCGTTCGCAATTCCGCCCCTTTCTCTCCCTACTGATCTCAATGAAGCCAAACAAGAACTCAAAGAGACCAAAGAGCTAGCTATCGAAGCTGCCAAAGCATCAAAAAAAGCCCAAACAGCCTATGCAGCCAAATATGCTGATAGCATTCTCGCCGAACTCGCCGAGTCCGGCAAACTTACGACGAATCTCGTAGAAACCTTCGAAGGCCCCGCCAACCTCCTTCAGGAACTTCTCAATGGCCTCAAAAAGCTTCACTACACCCACGCCGCCTTCCTCATCGTCGACGACGGAAACAAACTCCACCTCGGCGCCCTCTGCGGCGAAGACGGCCACAACGCCGGCCACGGCGCCGGCAAACTCATTGGCGAACTCGCCCCCCTCGCCGGTGGCAAAGGCGGCGGCAAACCCGACTTCGCCCGCGGTGCCGCCCCCGATCTCAGCAAGAAAGAAGACATCCTCCAAGCCGCCACCACCAAACTCCTCGGCTAACATCATCGGGTAGCGCTGACTGGCCCCAGTCAGCACACCTAACGATCCCACCCCTCCCCCTTGCCAGTTCCCCACCCCCCTTCAAGAAACCACAACAATCCCATCGGGTAGCGCCATCGGGTAGCGCTGACTGGCCCCAGTCAGCACACCTAACGATCTCCCTCCTCTCCCTTGCCAAAACCCCCACCTCACTCAAAAAATGACAAAAACCTTTGCGCCCTTCGCGCTCTTCGCGGTGAATGCTTCATCCCGAACTTCCAAGTCATCCACGATCTCCCCGCCGACGGCCCTGCCA
The DNA here is from genome assembly GCA_039186735.1 of Verrucomicrobiota bacterium. Taxonomy (GTDB): domain Bacteria; phylum Verrucomicrobiota; class Verrucomicrobiia; order Verrucomicrobiales; family Akkermansiaceae; genus Roseibacillus. The sequence continues at coordinate 3,339 of JBCCZX010000073.1, forward strand.
ACATGCAGCGCGACCTCGACCTGTTAGAATCCCTCACCGACGAACCCGTCCTCCGCCTCTACTCTTGGTCCGGCAACTGGGCCAGTTACGGCTACTTCCAAAAAGAACCCGAAGTCCGAGCCCACTTCACTGGACACGACATCTCCCTCGTCCAGCGCCCCACCGGCGGCGGCATCGTCGATCACCGCCAGGACTTCACCTACTCCCTAATCCTCCCCAAAACCCACCCCCTTCTCAAAATTCCCCGCTCCCACTCCTATTGCGAAATTCACAAAATCCTACAGAAAGCCCTCCCCATCGAGACCATCCTTGCCTCCGAATCCACTCGCGGCCCCGCCTGCTTCCAAGCCCCTGTCCCTGGTGACCTTCTCGACTCATCCGGCAACAAAATCGCTGGCGCCGCCCAACGCCGCACCCGCCAAGGCCTTCTTCACCAAGGCAGTCTCCTCATCAACCAAAATCACCAAGCTCTCGCTCAATCTCTTCAAACAGCGTTCTCCTAAGCCTTGGGAAAAGCTGCAGATCAATTTCTTCATTTATTGACGGGGATTTTTAGCACTGCCGCGTGTTCCCTTGTGAAATGAAGATCCACCACCTCATCGGAGCTAACCTTTTCGTCCTCTTCGTAAGCGCCATGTCTCTACGAGCGCAAGCGAAGGACGACGACTTCGCAAACTCCTTCGATGCTCCCATATCGTTGAATGACATTGGAGTGAGCATCCATACTACCGAGATGCGACCTCTCACCGAATTCATCTCAGGCTTGGAAGCGCTTACGAATAAAAAACTGAATATCATCTATGATCCCAACATTCTCGCCCAAGAGCCCCTCATTCCACCTGTCGAAGTTCGTAACGTTCCAGTTCTCGCACTCCTTGAAACACTCGGCTTTCACGGCGACTTTAAAACCACAGTCATCGAATCTGATAGCGAAGATCTAAATCATATCTTATCCATCAAAGCCATTCCAAAACGGGAAGGAGCAAGATCCGAAACAGCGCATCGAGGTGGAACAGAAGGTGATTTAGTATGGAAACCAGCTCCACAAACCGTTCAGCAAATTCTTCAAGAGAGGAAGACGGGCCAAAGCCTTCACCGACAATTAGATGCAGAATCATCCCCCTTGGCGAACTCTTTACAAGCCACCAGACTACCTCCACTTAAAGAACACAAACCCAAGATCCAAGTCGTTCCCTTGGGCGGCCTTGATCCGAAGTCCTGGGACCGCCATACAATGAATCTGAAGGTTCTTTTCCACGATACTCTTCAGCTTGTTGATAAAGACGCCAATTTTCACCGGACAGGAAGATTACTAATTTTACGAACGGCAGCTCACCAAGCCGCAGACGCCCTTTCAATCGCCAAAGGTTATCTGGAATCCATCGCCATGGCGGAATCCCGTGCTGCCCTTGAACTGAATCCCCTCAAGGAAAGGTCTCGCAAACTCAGAGAAGAGCTCGAAAACGCGGAACAAAACAAAGGAACTGAACACCCCCACAACAGACATCTTCTCAAATTAATAGGAGAAAATCAGGATGAAATTGATAGAATTGAGTCCTACTACGGACTTCGTTAAATGGAAAGGATGCATCAGGCCTTGCCCTACGATAACATGGAGGACTCGGCCAAAACGGGGTCGGCCACTACGCGCCTGACGAGCGCCATGTCTCAGGGCGACAATGCTGCTTGGCATCAATTCCAAAGCCAATACGAATCTCGTATTCGTGCCTACCTCTCCACTTGCCTCCAGGGAAACCATTCCCATCTTGACGACCTCTTACAGGAAACTCTCATTCGGGTTTCGAAATATGTTCGAACCTTCCACGAGGAAGAAGCCTTCTGGTCCTGGCTCACCGTCTTATCGCGCTCTGCACTCGCTGATCACGGACGTCGACGTTCGACTTGGCATCAATTTCTCGACCGTTACCGCAACCACCAAAAAGAACGGCTCTTTCTCTCCACCAGTACTTCAGAGGATATCAACCAGGCCCTCACGCAACTAGATGACTTCTCCCGCCAACTTCTCGAAGAAAAATACTTCGAAGGCATCCGCATCCGGAGCTTGGCCCAACGCCATCAACGCAGCGAAAAGGCCATCGAACACCTTCTCGCCAAAGCCCGCCGCAAACTCGCCCGCATCCTCAAAAAACAACACTCCAAAAACCACGCATGAACTCCTCTCCTCACCAAAACCTCTTACAAGACCTCCGTGCCGATCGCCTTGCCGTCCGTCGGCGTCACCAGCAATATAAACGTTTCTTGCTTGCCACCACTCTACCCATCGCCTTCCTCGGATTTGTCCTCTTTAGAAACCACCCCCCTCAACCTGCCTCTCAAATGAGTGAAAAAACGATCCCCAAACTGGCTTCCGTTCCTGTCGAAGAAGAACCGAAACTCATCGATCTCCTCGCTGATGCGGGCCCCATCATCATCACCCTCCCCGACGGGAGTCGCATTCTTCACCTGACGAATAACTGAATTCAGGCTAAGGCCACCCCGTGAGTCTCCCCATTTGCCGCCTACAAATTATTGGAAGCAGCAACTCGGGCAAAAGCACCCTCGGTGCCAGGCTGTCCCGCGAGACTGGCTACCCCCTTGTTGAACTCGACGCCCTCAACTGGGAACCCGACTGGCAGGGACTCAACCAACACAACCCCGAAGAATTCCGACGCCGCGTCCGACAAGCCACTTCCCATGAAAAATGGATCGTCGCGGGAAACTACTCTGAATTCTCCAGAGAACTCATCTGGCCCAAGGCAGACGCCATCATCATTCTCGATCTCCCCTTGTTACTTCTCACTATTCGTCTTCTGAAACGCTCTTGGAAACGCTGGCGTACCAAAGAACTTCTCTGGGGCACCAACTACGAAAAATTCTGGTCCCATTTCAAAATCTGGAGCGATGAATCCCTCCTCAAATGGCTATGGCAAAACTACCATCGCCAACGCGCAAACAACCTCGAGGCTCGCTCCGACCCACGATGGGCACACCTCAAATTCATCCATCTCAACTCCCTCAACGAAATCAACTCCTTCGAAATTTGACCACTGGACAGCCCCTAAATCCATGCAACTCTCACACTGCACCACATGAGCGAAATCTGCCACCTCATCACCGACAACGGCTCTTACCGCCCCGAAGCCACCTTCTCTCTCCGCAGCCTAGCCAAACGCCTCGGCCAAACAGTCGGCCAAACCATCCACCCCGTCTCCCTCCTCCACTCCACGAAAATCTCTCCCGATAAACTCGACGGTACCCCCGCCCAGATCTTCGAACCCTTCATCAAAAAGAAGCGTGAGGAAGGCTTCAACCGCTTCCACGTCACCCCCATGTTCTTCGGCCCCTCCGCCGCCATCCTCGAATACATGCCCCAGCGCGTCACCGACCTCCGTCCCAAATGGCCCGAACTCGAAGTCCGCATCGCTCCCTGTGTCGTCGATGTCGAAGACAAGGAAGACACCCGCATGGCCCAAATCCTCGTCGACCAAATCCTCGCCACCAGAGAACAGAAAAACTTCTCCTCCCCCTCCGTCGCCCTCGTCGACCACGGTGCCCCTCGCATCAAAGTCACCGAAGTCCGCAACCACCTCGGCCAACAAGTCCGCCAACTCCTCCCTGAAACCGAATTCCCCCATGTCACCGCCTGCTCCATGGAACGCCGCGAAGGCAACGAATACGCTTTCAACGAACCCCTGTTAGAAAACCTCATCGGCACCGAAGGCTTCCAAGACGAAGTCATCGTCTCCATGCTTTTCGCCTCCCCTGGTCGTCACGCCGGACCCGGAGGCGACGTCGCACAAATCTGCACTGAAGCAGCAGAAGCCCACCCCAACCTCAAATGGCACATGACCGACCTCGTCGCTTCCCACGACGGCATCATCGACCTCCTTGCCGAACGCTTCCATCAAGGCCTCGATTCCACTCCCGTAGCTTGGCAAGGCGCCATTCCCGAATGGAATGCACCCTAGTGTGGTGTTAGTGAAGTCATGGACGGAATTCCGAAGGGAATTTTTTTCAAAGGCAAGGCGCGAAAGAGGAGTGAATCAGGATTCACGGCGAAAGAGCAACGATGACTTTGGGAAAAAGGCCCGAGATTACGAAACTCAGCGACCGGAGGGAGACAATTGAACCAGTTGAAAAAATTTGAATTCTGTTCAGGACTTCACTGACACCCCACTAGGGATAAACCACCGAAAGCTGTGGCGCTAGCCCCGCCAAATCCCTCGTCTCAATAATCAGATTCAGCACCTCCCGCATCTCCAGGCTCGGGCGCGGATGCTCCACCAAAGTTTGCCGCGCCAACGACTCAACTCGCGGCAAACTCAAGTTCCCCTTAAATGGTGAATCGCGCAAAACCAACGCATAGGCTGCCACAGTTGCCGCCGTCCGAAACGAATTGGAACTATCCACCCAACGACCAGCCAACGACGGCAAACTCACATTCAGATACGTCGTCGTACCCTGCGAAGTCACCCGCAAACCCAGTTTTCCAAGAGAAGCCGAATCAAAATCCCCATCGCTCAACTTCAGTTCATAAAAGACATAAGTCGAACGCCCCGCCGCCAATGGATGAGCCGCATCCGCTGCCGAAACCATCTCCCCGTCCGGTCGCGCAAACCCCAATAAACGATAAGCCTCCACCCGCTGTTCCTCCACTTCCAACTTCACCGACACCTTCTCCTCCAATTCCGAACCTGGCTTCCGCTGCACAAGAATACCTAACAACAACCCCTCTTCATTCCAGGGACAACGCACCAACTCACTCGCCAACGACACTCCACCCGCCGTCGCCTGCGCCTCTTCAAGGTAGTCCGGATAATTCACCAGCTCTTCTAACCGAACCGCATCCCTCGGCGGCAGCTCTCCCTTCTCCCTCAAAAAACGTTCTACCCACGCAAAACTCGTCCGCCCGGCCATCACCGGAACCCGCGTCTCCGGAACATCTCGACTACGAATATAGTCGTTATCCAACAAGGGCACAAAAGAAGCCTCCTCCGGCAATCGATTCTGCCGCGCCGTCCATTCCGCTGAAGCAAAAAACCGCTGCGGGTCTCGCAAAATCCGCTGCACCGACTCCCGACTCGCCTCCATCAAGGCCTTCTCACTTTCTCCTCTCGCCGCCGTCGCCTCCCCCCGGCTCTCGGCTCTCTCAACCGCATCCTTCCAATTCGCCACCGCCGAAGGACTCAACACCACCTCCAGACTCAACTCCTCAGGGTCATCCGGCGCTACCAAATCATCGCTCACAGGCACCCGCTGCATCGCCAGTAAAGCCGCCGCAACAATTGCTAGCGCCGTCACCGCAACTCCCAGCCCCCGTCCCCAGTCACTCCGCCTGCGCGCCTCCCGCATTGCCAACAGCTTCTTGTTCCGACCCAGCTGCCTGGGCATCACCTCCTGCTCTGAAGACAGCCCTGTTCCCCTTTGCTGCTCAAACGAATTCGACAACAATTTCCCCAAAGCCTGCGTCTTCTGCAACTCCTGCGTCATCGTTGCATCCTTCTCCGCCTCCTCATCAATCACTTCAGCCTGTTGCGGAGTCGCTTCTCCCAAGGCACGTGCTGTTAGATTCGGATCGTCTGGTCGAAGATTCTTCATCCTACATCAGCTCTTCCAACAAATCGTCAGGAAGCAGACTCCTCATTCGCTTCAAACCCGTATGAATGAGAAACCCGACGTTACCTACGGTCAGTCCCGTAACAGCACTGATCTCTTTGTAACTGAGGCCTTGTTGGAATTTGAGGGTGATCACTTCGCGCTGATTGTCCGAAAGTCGATCCAAGCAGGCCATCACCTGCGAGAACCGCTCTTCCCAATCCGCCATCGCTACCGGCGAAATCCCGCTCGCCTCATAACGATGAAATCCAGCTTCCTCAGTCACGACAGCTCGCGACTCCTTCCGCAAAACATCCAAAGCCCGGTTCCGGCACACCGTAAACAACCAGGTCTTCAGCCCCTTCTGCACCTTATCCATATCTTGGTTGGACAAACGAATGAAGGTATCCTGCACCACGTCCCGCGCCCGTTCCGAGTCCCGCACAATCCCAGCCGCATAACCCACCAAAACGGACTCATACTTCTCCAAAGCATCGGCGACAAATTCTTCTCTCACGGCAATTCTCATCTCAGGAAATATCTGCTGACGGCATATTCTAGCAAAAAAAGAACGATCTATCGGCCCTTTTCTTAGGAAATCAGCCCCGTTTCCTAATCCCTCTCCTCAACCTCCACCCCCTCTTCCCGCCCAATAAAAAAGCTCACATTCTCCAATTCCAAAGCGAGATCCACATTATTAACCATCACATTATCAGGGACTTGAAGAACCGTCGGCGAAAAATTCAATACCCCCTGAATCCCAAAGGCCACCAGTTCATTCGCCACCTCCTGCGCATTCTCCGCCGGAACACACAAAATACACAACTTCACCTCATGCTCACGAATGAACAACTCCATCCCCTCCACATCCAAGACCGGAATCGGAATCCCCCTTTTCGGAACCGCCTGAGGCACAGCGTCAAACGCCGCCACCACCTCAAAACCCTCCCGCTGAAATCCTCCGTAACGCAACAACGCACACCCCAGATTCCCCGCCCCCACCAAAATCACCGGCTGCAACTGCTCACGACCTAAAACCTCCCGAATCGCCTGAAACAACTCTTCAAGCTGATAACCCAAGCCCCGCGTCCCAAACTGACCCACATAAGACAGGTCCCTCCGCAACTGCGCCGGCTTCACCCCCGATGCCTTCGCCAAAGCAGACGAACTCACCGTCTCATGCTGATTCTCAATCAGTTTTCCCAAACACCGATGATACAACGACAATCGATAAATCGTCTTCTTCGGGATCTCAATCTTCTCTCGTTCAGTTTCCACGAAACACGCAAACAGCTGAGAATATCAAGCTCTCCTCGGCCTGACTTGTCAAGTGTGCGACACAGCACCGCAGGTCATTCAATTCGTTCGCAAAACCATCGTCGTTCGCAACACACCCTCCTCCATCCGGCTATGACTCGTCAGCCCCTCAATCTCCCTCAAACCCTCGATCGCCTCCTTCAAATCCGCTCCATAATTCTCCAGGAATTCCTGCGCCTCTTCCACTCCTCCCTCAAAAATCTCCTCCGGATGAGCCTCCGCCAAACCCAACCACTTCGCCAAAAATGCACGCAATGGCTCCACCTCCAACTCCATCCACAAGCCCCTCCGCTCCTCGGGCAAAGTCGCCGCTGCCTGCGCCACTTCCACCGCCCGATTCTTCGAAGTTCCCAATACCAACACCTGGGGACTCACCGTCACTGACGGCACAAAATCATCCGTCTGCGTCGGCAACGAATAAAAATAAGTCTTCACCTCATTCATCTGCGAACTCATCGGCTTCTGCATCGGAATCTTCTCCCCCGACAACTCACCTGCCGCCGCAAGCAAACCACTGACCGACTTCTCCATCTCTTTCCAAGACTCCCCCAACACCGCTTGATCCTGAACCGGCATCACCAAGCTCAACCGTGGCATCGGCGCCCCATCCAAAATCACCTCCGGCACCTCAGGCACCCGCGGCATCGTTCCCGCCAAATCAATCTCTAACAAAACCTCTCTCCCCAACCCTTCATTCGCCTTCACAAACGAACTCCACAAACTCACCGCATCCTCTTTCATCTTCGCATCGAACACCTTCACCGCCTCCGCGAAATTCTTCCCCTCCGCATCCAAATCCGGATACTTCGCCACCACCAGCGCCAACTCATAAACCGCCGCCGACACCCCCTCCAGGAACGCCACACTCGCCTCCTCATAATCAGCATCCGACACCCACGTCCCCGTCAAAAATGCCCCCTTCGCCGCCCCCAAAGTATGCTTCTCCTCCCAGTCAATTCCAGCCGGCACCATCCCCCCGTGCGTCTCCATATACAAACCATCCGCCCGCACAAATGTCGCCGCATGCATCTCCTGCGCCTCTCGCCCCTTATAAAGACCCGCCTCCAAATCCGACACCCGCTTCAACGATTCCTGCGCCTTGCGCGTCGCCCCTAAACTCGAACTCTCCATCAAACCCGTTGCCAAACCCTCTGCCAGCCCCCCCAACTCCTCTCCCGTCCCCGCGCTCGCTTCCACCAACTCCTTCGACATCCACGTCACCGTCAACAAATCCTCATCCAAATAAGCCCCAAACTCATCCAGCGCCCCCGAGCCCACCAAAGTCTCCTCCCCCTCATCAGCCAACGGAATATCCACACTCCGATCACCTAAAAATAAATAAAGCGCATCACCCGAAACACCCGCCGCCAAAGTCACAGTCTTCCCCTCCAGCGAACCCAACAAATCAGCCGTCGCCGCCGCCCCCAAAAGGCCCTCCAAACCCTGCCTCATCTGCGGCGTCTCACTCACCATCATCAACACCTGCTCCTCATTCACCCGCACCCCCGCAAACTGCACCCCTCCCGCCTCAAAATCCTCTTTCCGCAACATCCCTCCCTCTCCCCCCGCCTGCTCCACCGCCATCCCCAACATCGCCTGCAACCCCATCGCCATCCCCATCCGCACCTCCTCATCCTTCACCCGACACGCAATCAACACCGGAGGCATCTTCGCCGCCGCAATCAAATTCACCAAAAAATCAGGATCATTCTGCAAGCCCCTCAACATCGCATTCGCATTCCCCAAACCCCCACCACCCTCATCTCCCACCGCCAAATCAAACATCCGCACCATCGTCTCCATCTGCACCCGGTTGCTCCAACGACTGAAACGCGACAAAACCTCTGCCTGCTCCTCAGTCCCCTTCCCCACCGCCACCAAAACCTCTTCACCCAACAACGCCCGCAATTGCTCCTGCTGCCCCCCCAACGGCACCGCCTCACTCTCCTCCAAAGCCTTCAACAACGACTGCCCCAATCCCGACTCCTCAATCTCCCCCCAAAACTTCGCCCCCTCATAAACCGCAAATACCCCCTGCGCATCCGCCGTCACCTGCGAAACCAACCCCAACCCCTCCGCCAACTTCCCCTCGTCACCAGCGGCCCACTCACCAAAACTCAAAAACGCACCCACTCCAACCAGCCCCACTCCCCAACCTGAAATTCGTCTCATCAGGAATCTCCCTAACCATCTCACCAATCCGCTTCAATCGGAAACAAGCGAAATGAGCAACTCACCCCCCCTCACCCTCCGACCCACCCCCCCCGAAATAACTTCCCGGACTTCCACAGAAGAAAACTGACGCCTCTCTCCCAAATCCAATTCACCGGCCGAACAGACCCTCACCAAGCGGTCGAACGCCGAACAAAACACGTAAATAGTGCCATTTTGAACAATTAAAAATGACCGGCACACACCCCAACTTCACCCCTCCGAGCCTCCATAAATGGAAAAAATCCCTACAAACCGCATTTTTTGTAATGACATTGTGCCGTTTCTGGCATCTCATCAGCCAGATTCAAGGAGTGGTAGACCCATGACGACCACAACTACAGAATCCTTGGTGTGTGCGTAGCCGGTCGGCGGTGTCCTTCAAACGACACCGCCGACTTCTATTTACGGAACAACCGAAATCTCACCCCTCACCAAATCAACAGCCCCGCCCCGTGGAGCAACAACCCCACGCAACCCCCAATCAGCGTCCCGTTTATCCGAATAAACTGAAGATCAGGCCCCACCTGCGCCTCCAGTCGCTCAATCAAATCATCCGCCTCCCAACTCCTCACCGTCCGACTAATCAATTCCTCAATCCCCTCCCCATACCGATCCAAAAACCCCGAAATCCCCGCCTCCACCTTCTCTTCCAAAATCGCAATCTGCTCCGGATTCCTCTCCAAACGCCGCGCGGCACTCGCCAACACCTCTCCCCAACGCGTCTGGCCATCCTCTGCCCCAAGCGCCCGCGCCTCACTCAACACATACCGCCCCGCTCCCCGAATCGCCTCCGCCAACAACGCCTGCGACTCCGGATCCGCCAACACCCGCTCCTTGAACGACTCCCACTCCGACCCCCCGCCCTGCTCCAACTCCTTCAAAGTCTCCCCCAACGCCTCCTCCACCTTCTCATAAAACACATGCTCCTCATCCTCACTCGCCTCCTCCAACTGACCCGCCAACTTCTCCACCGCCTTCCCCGACATCACCATCGCCGCCACCTCCGTCACCGCTCCCAAAATCTTCGCACTCCGCAACGGCGCCCCCTTCCTCGCCTCCTCCATCACCCAATCCCGGTTATCCCCAATCGCCCGGCCCAATCGTCCCAACACCGGCGCCATCACACTCCGCCGCGACGGACTCCGCAAAAACCCCTCCAACAACACACTCGCCAAACGCCCCACCGGCAAACGCCGCAAACCCTCCGTCATCCGTTGCGCCCCGATGATCGACAACTCCTCCGCATCCGCCTTCTCCACCAACGTCGGCAACCACCCCGCCATCCTCCTCACCGCCAAATTCGCATTCCCCTCCTTCGCCAACCACCTCACCAAACGCTCCACCGGTCGCCAACTCCGCCACTGCTTCTCCACCTCCTTCCGCGACAAAAAACTCCCCCTCAAAAACTTCGCCAACGCCTGCCCAATCCGCTCCTTCTCCTTCTTCACAATCGCCGTATGCGGAATCGGCAACCCCAACGGATGCCGGAACAACGCCGTCACCGCAAACCAATCCGCCAACGCCCCCACCATCGCCGCCTCAGAAAACGCCCGCAACCACACCCACGCCTCCGCCGTCCCCTCCAAACTCCGCGACAACACATAAAAACACACCATCAAAACCAGCAACCCCGTTGCCGTCCACCTCATCCTCTTCAACCGATCCAACCCCTCTATTTCCGGAAGTGCTCCCATCCTGAACCCAACTGACTCTCACCTTCCCCTCGCGCCACCAAACGCCCAATCCTGCTCACCGCCGTCTGCGGAAACTCCAACTCAAACTCAATCACCCACTCCTCGTCATCCGTCGTAAACAACAACTCCATGTCCTCTCCGTCTCCCAAAGCCTGCTCAATACTGCATTCCTCGTAGCAAGGAACCGAAGCCACACTCAACTCAAAATCACACCCACTCGCCTCCGCCAACCGCGGCAAATCCCTCCCCAACCCATCCGACAAATCCATCATCGCCCCCGGCCCCACATGCAACGCCAGCCACTGCCCCTCCCTCACCCGCGGCCGAAAATCCAGATGCTTCCCACTCCCGTAACTCCCCCCCAACTCACCCGTCACCCACAACAACTGACCCGCCCGCCCGCCCCCACGCGTCACACAACGCTCACACTCCACCCGACCCATCCCCGCCACACTAATGAACACCGGCGCCCCCACCGGAACCGACACCGGCTCCCCCCCCCCCC
>JBCCZX010000074.1:0-14604 GCA_039186735.1 Verrucomicrobiota bacterium
AGAAAATCCAGCCCCAAATTCCAAAAAACCTTTGCCGCCCTGGCAACCTTCTGTTCAAAAATACCTCTCCACCCATGCCCCTCCTCACCCAAACCAAGCCAACACTCCCCACCGGCTTCCAAGTCCTCAAAAACATCTTCTCACCCGACGAACTCACCCGCGCCCGCGCCGCTCAAGACGACCTCCTCGCCGGACAACCCAATCTCACTCCCCCCTTCCATTGGCCCGCCCCCCGCGACCGTCGCCACGTCCGCTCCTGGAAAATGCCCTAAGCCACCCACTTCCATTCCGGCATCGCCAACCTCACCCTCTCCCCAACCCTCGGACAAGCCATCGCAACAGCCACCGGAGCCCACACCGTCCGCCTCTGGCTCGACCAACTCCTCCTCGAACAATCCGCCAGACCCAACACTCCCCCCAAATACCACTGGCACACCGAACGCTCCCGCTGGAAAACCTGCGCCTGCGACCTCATGGTCACCGCCTGGATCCCCCTCACCGAAATCATCCCCAACCTCGGTCCCCTCACTCTCGTCCGCCACACCGCCAGACACCAGTGGCTCAATCTCCCCAACAACTACCAACCTGACCCAAACGACCTCCTCCCCGCCCCCCTCCAACCCGGCGATGCCCTCCTCTTCTGCTGGCACACCGTCCACGGCAACCCCCCCAACTTCTCACAAAAACCCCGCCGCGCCCTCGCCGCCCACTTCGCCCTCAACCAAATCAACTACCAACCCCACGGAAACTTCTCCCACCACAACGAAAAGGTCGTCTCTCAATCAAAAAACCTCCCCAACTTCCAGGACCCCCACGTCTGCCCTCTTTTAAAAATCAACCCACCCTCAAACAAGAACCATTATAAATATATAAAATGTTAATTAAATTACATAGATAATAAGATTGTAATTTTAAGATTTTCAGGTCTACTCGCGGCAATGCAAAGCCTGCACCTCATCCTCCTCCTCTTTCCATTTGCTCTCGCAGCACAAGACAACCTCCCCCCCACCGTCTCCTTCCCGCCGGAATCCTTCCAAAGACTCTCCCCCTTCACCCTCGAAGTCCTCGCCGTCTGCGACGACGACGGCCTCCCCACCGACAGCACCAAGGAATCCGCTTGGGAAGTCATCGCTGGCTCCACAGAAAACGTCACCATCACTCCCATCCACGATCACGGCGGCCAATTCCAATTCACCGCCTCCGGCGAATTCACCATCCGCTTCCTCGCCTCCGATGGTGAACTCGAATCCTCCCGTGACTTCTTCGTCGCCGTCGGCAACGAAGGCATCACCGCCTACCGCAGCTTCGCAGTCCCCACCCGCGCCTACAAAGCCGCCCGCCAAGCCTGGTCCGTCATCAAACAAACCTCCTACCCCAACGGACTCGCCTCCCCCGACGTCATCGGATTCCACGAAACCGACTTCCTACTCAACGAAGACCGCGAAGTCATCGTCACCCTCCTCCACGACGGCGCCTCCCTCCGCAACTCCCTCGCCTGGTACGACGCCAACGACGACCCCTCATCCGGAGGTCACCTCATCTGGTCCGACGTCGCCATCGGCCCCGCTGCCCCCCTCGAACACGGCTCCCGCTCCAGCCTCGGCCTCCTCCCCGCCGGAACCAACCTCCGCTTCTACCTCATCCAAGACGGCGCCGGCGTCGGCACCACCCTCATCGCCCAAGACCCCATCTACAACGAAAACGGCAAAACCATGGTCGCCGCAAAATTCAACTCCAACAATCCCACCCTCAAATACCTCGCGTTCGAAGACCGCTTCAACGGCGACGACAGCTACGAAGACCTCGTCTTCCAAATCGAATTCGTACCCCCCTCCAACGAAGTCTCCCAACTCGACTCCGGCTCTCCCCACGTCGAAACCATCGCCAGCGACCGCGGCTCCCGCGGCGTCCAACAACTCCTCAACCGCGAAAACCTGAACGACCCCGAACTCGAAGTCCGCGGCGGCGTCTTCCAACTCCCCGCCGACGACCTCACCTACCAATTCGAACTCCTCGACGACCGCTCATCTATGGGCTTCACCCTCGGCGTCGTCGCCCTCGACCAAATCCTCACCCTCTCCCCACCCTCCCTCATCTTTCGGGAACAAGCCGCCGAAGACGCCATCATCATCATGGACGACCGCATCTCCAACCCCGGCGACACCGTCACCTTCACTCCCGGACAACATGACCTCCTCGGCAAAAGGGTCATCTTCTTCATCATCCCCAACAACGTCCGCGACGTCTTCCTCCGCAACCCCTGGCGCTATACCCCTCGCGGCAACGGCAACAACACCAAACGACAACCCCTCTTCTCCATCGGCGAAGCAAACCCCGGCCGCGTCGACCAATTCCTCATCTTCACCGACCAGTCCAAAACCATCATGACCATCGAGGACCTCTGCCGCTCCGACGCCAATGGCGAACTCGGCACCGACAGCGACCACTCCTTCGACGACATTCAAATCTCCATCACCCCCCCACTCACCCAAACCGACCTCTACCCCGCCTACTACGCCAAAACCATTGACTACACCCTCGGCTACGAATCCAGTGACGGCCTCTCCCCCTCCATCGAAAACTACGACGCCCGCGCCATCATGAAAAACGCCCGCGGCTCCCGTCGCTGGGACCTCCTCTTCAGCACCCTCGTCCAGCCCGACGGCGCCTTCCTCACCAGCGAATTCGGAGAATCCCTCCCCATCGCCACATCCGGCGCCCTCTCCGTCAACATCGACTGGGAAAACGGCCAACGCAGCGACTTCTTCATCGAACAACAACGTTACGGCGCCGACCTCATCGAAACCGGCATCATCCTCGAAGACAAAAACCTCATCAACGACGGCATCAACATGATCAACTGGGGCTTCCTCCAACAAGCCAGCGACGGCTCCTTCCCCAGCTGCGGAGACGCCATCCACAGCACCTCCCTCTTCCTCGAAGCCGCTTCCCGTGCCGGCCTCGCCCTCAAAAAATACAAACCCCGCACCTACCGCAAAACCATCCGCAACTGGCGCCGCAAAATCCACCTCACCGCCCACTGGTTCGTCGTCGCCGACGCCACCGGTCGCGACGTCAACCTCGAACCCTTCGGCCACCGCTACTTCCTCCGCGCCGCCGCCCTCGAACAAGCCTCCCGCCTCACTCGCGACAAAGGACTCTCCACCTTCGCCGACGAATACATCACCGAAGCCCTCACCAAAGCCCAACCCGACGGCTCATTCCTCGAAAACAACCTCTTCGACGCCAGCTACCAAATGGTCGGCATGGCATTCGCCAGCCGCTACTTCTCCGTCGCCCGCAACAACTCCCTCCGCCAACAAGTCAGCCTCACCATCTGGAACGGCATCGCCCGCTTCCTCCAGGACGTCCAACCCAACGGCGCCATCACCATCCACCCCGACTCCCGCACCGCCACCGAATCCTCCCGTGGCGGCGCCCCCAAACGCTTCGACTACAAACACACCACCAAAGCCCTCGTCTTCGCTGAAGAAGGCCTCTTCATGACCGGCGCCGAAAACGCCGCCGACCTCATCCTCCAATACAGCGGCGAACTCGACTAATTCCTCCCGAACACAACCCCAGCCTCGACTCCGACGCACCAATTCACGAGTCTCCCCCTCGTGGACAACAGCCTCACCATCGCCCTCCAGGCACGCGACGGCACCGCCTTCCTCGCCGCCGCTAAAGAGGCCCACTACGCCGACCTCGCCCAACTCTACGAAAACCTCCACGAAGACGACCAACGCGACTTCGTCGTCCACACCCTCTCACCCGAAACCTTCTCCGACGTCCTCGCCGAACTCCCCGACGCCCTCCGCGAAGAAGCCATCGCCCGCTACCAACCCGCGCAAAAACGAGAACTCCTCACCGCCCTCGCCGACGACGACCGCGTCGACATTCTCCAGGACGTTTCCGAAGAAACTCAAGAAGAACTCCTCGACCTCCTCCCCGCCGACCAAGAAGAACTCACCCGCACCCTCCTCAACTACGACGAACACACCGCCGGCGGCCGCATGACCACCGGTATCGCCACCCTCACCAACAACCTCAGCGTCCGCCAAGCCCTCGACCACCTCAAATCCCTCCAAGACTCCATCGAAACCCTCTCCCGCATCTTCGTCCTCGACGACCAAAACCATCCCGTCGGCTTCACCCGCCTCCGCGACCTCGCCTTCGCCTCCCGCAGCACCCCCGTCACCGACATCATGTTCGAAGTCCGCCAATCCATCCTCGCCACCGCCGACCAGGAAGAAGCCGCCACCATGGTCCGCAAATACGACCTCCTCGCCCTCCCCGTCGTCGACGAATCCAACCGCCTCCTCGGCGCCATCACCTACGACGACGCCATGGAAATTCTCGAAGAAGAATCCACCGAGGATATCGAAAAACTCGTCGGCATCGCCGGCGAACAATCCGAAGAATCCTACCTCAACACCCACGTCCTCATCCACCTCCGCCGCCGCGTCGGCTGGCTCGTCGTCCTCGGCTTCCTCGCCATCACCTCCGGCTACGTCATGATGCAATTCGAAGCCGTCCTCTCCTCCGTCTTCCTCCTCTCCCTCTTTCTCCCCATGGTCATCGCCACCGGGGGCAACACCGGGGGCCAAGCCTCCACCATGGTCATCCGCGCCATGGCCCTCGGCGAAATCTCCCAGAAAGACTCCCTCCGCGTCGCCTGGAAAGAATTCCGCCTCGGCCTCCTCCAAGCCCTCATCCTCGGCGCCTGCCTCGCTGGCTTCTGCCTCCTCATCCTCCCCCTCTTTTCACCCACCCTCCCCCAAGGACTCTCCCTCCCCTCCTTCGCCCTCGCCGTCTCCCTCGCCCTCGCCCTCCAAGTCCTCACCTCCGCCCTCATCGGCGCCGTCCTCCCCCTCATCGCTCGCGCCTTCCGCCTCGACCCCGCCGTCATCGCCGCCCCGGCCATCACCACCATCGTCGACGTCTCCGGCATGCTCATCTTCTTCACCACCGCTCGCATTCTCCTGAATCTCTGACACTTCTCTCCTTGACCCCCCGCCACTCGCTCCCAATCCTGATAACAGTGTGAAAACCATCATCCTCCTCCTCGGTCTCAGTGTGTCGCTCTTCAGCGGTCCCATCATGGAACTCAAAAACAAACAGGGAAAAACCCTCCAAGCCGAAATCCTCGGCCTCAACCCCAAACAAGTCCGCTTCCGCTCCGGCACCAACCCCACCGAACACACCGTCCCCCTCTCCTCCCTCTCCGAAGAAACCATCGCCGCTCTCCAATCCGCCGAAAACATCCCCGCTCTTCACCCCGAATACGCCACCGACATCATTATCGGCAAACGCCGCAAAAAACAAAAAGGCAGCTTCTACCGCGTCGACCAAACCATCACCTCCGCCATCAAAATCCAAAACAAAAGCCTCGAACTCGATAGCCCCGGCATCAACGCCCGCCTCCTCATCTTCGGACAAGACCAAAAAGAAACCCAACTCCACCAAGTCCTCGCCGCCTTCGATTATCGCGCCGAACCCGAACGAAACAAAACCGCCGAGAAAACCTTCGAACCCTTCGTCACAGACTACGATTCCGACAACGAAGGCGAAGGCAACGTCGGTGGCTACAAATACGTCGGCTACATCTTCCTCCTCTTCGACGACTCCGGAAAAATCATCGAAATCAAAAGCCTCTACCCCGACTTCAAAAAAGCCCTCGCCGAAGGAGGCGAACTCACTACCCAACTCAAAACCATGGCCAAGGGCACCCTCACCACGGCCAACCTCAAACCCTTCCAAAGACCCTAGGACGCCTTCTGCAGATGCTTCGGCTTGTTCAGCTGCGTCTCCGCCCGCTTGAAGGCCAGCGAAATCGAACGCTCTAACACCTCGCCCACCGCATGAGCCTCAATCACACGATGCTTGGCATCATGCACCAACAAATGAACCTCCGTTTGCCGCGCAAATGCACGAAGATGCAACTCAGCTTTATCCAAATCCGGATGAGTATGAATCAAATGGTCATACTTCTTTTGAATCAATTCGCGCGTCTCATCCCAAACCTTGGTGTGGTCACTATCCAGATGTTTCGTGCAATTGATCGTTGTCTTCATTTTCGAGGAGTTAACCCTGCACCAAACAGAATCCGTGCCAGAATCAGACTGAAGAAACGCCCTCTCCCTTCGCGACGGGCACTCCCACTCCTTTCGCATTGAATCACAACTAAGAAACAGATAATCATAACAACGATGAAAATGATTCTTGTTGCTCTCGGCATCCTCACTCTTCCCACCTTGGCGCTCGATATCCCGCGCCACGTCTTCTCCCTCGACAAGCTCGAAGAAGCCAAAACCAAAGCCGCCGAAGACCAAGAACCCCTCGTCTTCGTCTACACCGACCCCGGCACCACATGAGGACCCTGCCTGGCCACCAGTTCGGAGGCCTTCAAATCATTCCGCTCTTCCGGCACCATCGTCTTCGTCGACTCCAAGAAAGACGACCGCACCCAAGTCCCCAAAGCCGTCTGGGAAATCCGCCGCCAATCCCACATGGGCAACACCATTCCCATGGTCATGGTCACCACCGCGGACGGCAACACCGCCCTCAAAGGCTTCAGCTACAACACCCTCAAAACCGACACCCGCAAAGCCGTCCGCGAACTCCGCAAAGAACTCGAAGGCCTCGATGTCGTCGGCCAAACAACCTCCTCCTCCGATGACTCTCCCCCATCCACCCTCCTCGCCGAAGAACAATTCTGGACCAACGCCGAAGGCAAACAAATGAAAGCCGCCGTCCTCTCCAAATCCGACGACGCCGTCATCTTCCTCATGCCAAACGGCAAATCCATCGAATACCCACTCGAAAAACTCTCAGCCGCTTCACGCGAAGCCATCGAAGATCTATAAATCAAAATAAATCAAAACTTTAAGCGGCCCCAGGCGTTCATAACCCTGCGGCCGCCCTCACGTACACACCCATGCTCGAACTCAAAGACCTCTCGTTCGCCATCGAAAAAGACGGCGAACAAACCGATCTACTCAGAGACATCTCCCTCCGCTCCCCACGCGGTCACTTCATGGCCATCGTCGGACCCTCCGGCTGCGGCAAAACCACCCTCCTCAAAACCATCGCCGACATCAACCCCGAGTCTGCAGGCTCCATCTCCTACGACGGACGCAACCTCTCCGAAGACGCCGACCTCGATCCCCAGGAAATCGGCTACGTCCCCCAATTCTCCATCGCCTACGACGAACTCTCCGTCGACGAATCCATCGAAGCCGCCGCCCGCCTCCGCATCAAAACACACAACAACAACGAACTCGACGAACTCCTCGACCAAGTCCTCGCCGAAACCGGACTCACCGAAATTGCCGACCGCCCCGTCAAAGTCCTCTCCGGTGGACAAAAACGCCGCCTTGGCCTCGCCATGGAACTCGTCTCCTCTCCCGAACTCCTCCTCTGCGACGAAGTCACCTCCGGCCTCGACCCTCGCTCCGAACGCGAAATCGTAACCCTCCTCCACGACCTCTCCCGCAAAGACGGACGCATCGTCATCTCCGTCACCCACTCCCTCGCCCACCTCGAACTCTACGACTCCCTCCTCGTCCTCCACGAAGGCCGCGTCGCCTACCACGGCCCCCCCAGTGACGTCACCCACTACTTCTCCGTCTCCGACACCGAAGAAATCTACCCCGCCCTCGCTCAACGCCCTTCCGAAAAATGGGCCTCCTCCTGGAACAAACACCGCTCCGAATACAACTCCAAACTCGACCTCAACCGCTCCACCCTCATCGAAGAAGGAAACCTCCAAACAACCAAGCAACTCGAAGAAGCCCGAGCCGCCTCCGCCAACCACGCCCCTGACTTCTTCACCCAGTTCGCCACCCTCTTCTCCCGCCGCTGGCGCATCTTCTTCCGCGATCGGAGCCAAATCATCCTCCAACTCGCCCTCATCCTCGGCTTCCCCATCCTCGTCGCCCTCTTCTCCCCACGCGCCAACGAACAAGCCAAAAAACTCTCCAACTCCATGGGCGAAAATGCCGTCGTCGAACTCCTCGAACGCGCCCAAGTCCGCGAGTCCCAACTCAAAGTCGGCTCCGCCAACTCCGGACTCATCATGTTCCAAGTCGTCCTCCTCTGCCTCATCGGCTCGAACAACTCCGCCCGCGAAATCGCCGCCGAACGACACATCTTCGAAAAAGAAAAATTTGCCGGCCTCTCCCCCCCCGCCTACCTCACCTCAAAAATCCTCTTCCTCTCCATCCTCATCCTCATCCAATCCCTCTGGATGGGCTTCTTCGTCGAATTCTTCTGGCAATTCCCCGGCGAATTCACCCCCCACCTTCTTTTCCTCATCCTCGTCAACGCCGCCATGACCGCCGTCTGCCTCGGCATCTCCGCCCTCGCCAAAACCGCCGAACAAGCCTCCCTCCTCTCCATCTACCTCGTCGGATTCCAACTCCCCCTCTCTGGCGCCGTCCTCGCCCTCCCCGAAGCCCTCGAACCCCTCACCCGACCCTTCATCTCCGCCTACTGGGCCTGGTCCGGTTCCGTCGACTCCCTCCTCACCAACACCCTCGCCGCCGTCAAATCCACCACCGAAACCTCCCTCTCCCCCGCCCCCCACTGCCTCTACCTCCTCCTCGCCCACCTCATCATCGGACTCGCCGCCGCCCTCCTCGGCCTCCAAAAACCCAAATGGAACTAAAATCAGCATTCCTAATTCCTCATCACTCATTCTAAATCTTCCGCAACATGGCCCGCCGCGCATCTTCCAAATCCAGCCCCGCCGCCACCTTCGGCATTCTCGCCGGAGTCATCATCCTCCTCGGCGCCGGCTTCTTCTTCGTCTTCAACAAAAAAGCCGACGGCTTCGACTCCCCTCCCCTCCCCGTCGCCGACTTCCAAAACAACGCCAACTCCATGCGCGGAAACCTCCACTCCGTCCAAGGACGCATCCACTCCATCACCCCCCGCGACAACGGCAAATTCATCCACCTCATCGTCGATGATGCCGGACAAGAAAAACACATCCCTATCGTCGTCCCCGACACCCTCACCGGCACCAACCTCTACCGCGAACAAAACTACGCCTTCGAAGTCACTGTCGAAGAAGGAGGCATTCTCATGGCCTCTGCACTACGCCAACTCTAGTATTCCTGAATCCTCAAATAACGGAACCACACCTGATTCCCGTGATCCTGCAGGTGAATCTTCCCCCGCGCATTCACCCCGAAACCCTTCGCCTTGCGATACTTACTCTTCTCAAAACGCTCCTCCCACTCCTCCCCCGGAATCGCCAACTCCATCACCAGCGCCCCATTCAAGAAGTGCCTCACCACCCCCTCCTTCACCTCAATCCGCGCCTGATTCCACTCCCCCACCGCCTTCAAATCCCGCCCCTCCGGTGCCTTCAAATCATACAAACCCGCCGCCTCATGCTCCGCCTTCACCTCACCCCCTTTGAAATTTTCATCATCCAACACCTGATACTCCAACCCCAGCCACTTCCCCTCAATCTGCTGCAAACGATACTTCACCCCCGAGTTCCCCCCCTTCGAAATCTTCCACTCAAACTCCATCGCAAAGTCCCCATACTCCTTCTCCGTAAACAAACTCCCCGCCCCCAAACTCTTCCGGTGCAACAAACCACCCTCCGCCACCCACTTCCCTTCCGCCATCGCCTCACCCTTTCCATTCGTCCACCCCGCCAAAGTCTCCCCGTCAAACAAACTCACCCAACCCTCCTCCGCCATCACCGAAGCCAACCCCACCAACCACACCCACATCAGTCTCATCGCTGACCGACTCATCAAGCCCGTCCAATCTCTCACTGCATTCAAACAAAGCCCTTCATCTTTCATCTTTCATCTCCCACCCTTCCAAAAATGACCGCCCGCGACGAACTCAAATCCATCCTCCTCTCCAAATCCATCCGCACCGGCGACTTCACCCTCGCCTCCGGCAAAAAATCCAACTTCTACGTCGACTGCCGCGTCTCCACCATGGACTGCCGCGGCGCCATCCTCGTCGGCCAAGTCGGCTACCAAACCGTCACTGAAAAAATCGCCACCCTCGAAAACAAACCCGTCGCCATCGGCGGCATGACCATGGGCGCCGACCCCATCTCCCTCGCCATCGCCATGGAATCCTCCCGCCAAGGCCAACCCCTCCAAATGTTCTCCGTCCGCAAGGAAGCCAAGAAATACGGCACCGGCAAACGCGTCGAAGGCAACTTCCAACCCGGCGACACCGTCATCCTCGTCGAAGACACCGCCACCACCGGAGGCTCCACCCTCAAAGCCATGGACGCTCTCGAGGCCGAAGGCGCCGACATCGCCTTCGTCCTCATCCTCGTCGACCGCCAAGAAGGCGCCAAGGAAACCATCGAAGCCCGCGGCATCGAAGTCCTCTCCATTTTCGGAAAAGACGAACTCCTCAACCAATAAAAAAAGGCGCGCCCCTCGCTCGGGACACGCCTAACTCTTAAAAATCAATTGCGATCAAATCGCTCACTCACTTGCACGCTTCACAGCTGTCCTTGCACGCCTCGCAAACACACTTCGTGCAATCCTGGCAATCGGGACACTCACACTTCGCAGCCGAAGCTGCAAAAAGAGGCAAAGTCGCCGCCGCAAACAGGGCAGAATACAATACTTTTTTCATCAATACATCAGTCTTGAGTTCACATTCAAAAACCCGAGAGCCATCCAAGGGCCCTCCCAACTCGGTCTTTGCTCAAGCCTGCGGCGGCGGCGAAGGCGGACACTCCTCGCGCTCCAATCCTTCGCCCAAAAATTCTACCTCTTCCCTCATCTCCTCGAAAATCACCAACTCTCTCTCCCGACTCATCGGCACCCACGGATTCGTCGGCGCCTTCACCACCGCACACCCGCACACATCCACCGGACAACACGGCTCCTCCTCACCTTCCGAAGAACAATCCCCACAACACTCCACCTCCTGAGTCCATCTCTCATTCATCTGCGCAACCGCTGAAAAAGAGATCGTCAATATCAAGAACAGAGACGCAAAGACTCTCACCTCAAATTAGAACCAACATTCACTAAGTTATTCCGAAAAAACGGCCTTTCGTCTCAAAAAACAAGACATCATGGCTGCACATCCTGTTGCAGAAAATAACCGTGCAAAGCCTCATAATCACCTTCAGTAAATTTATCGAAAGGCGAACTGTGAGCCAGAAGCCGACTCGGCCTCCGAACCCAACGCGCGAACGACTCATCTTTCACTTTCTGAGCGACAACCTCAATAACATCCATCAAAGCCTCAATATCTCCTTCGCATCGCTCTTCGACCGTCTGAACGATGAACTCAGCCGCATCTTCTGCAAGTTCCCGATTCCAGCCTCTCCGAGTCAAAATCGCCTCAAACATTTCTGCCTTCGAAGACAAAACCGGCAACACCGTCCTGTGAGCCGTTATTTTCATAGGCAACCTATCAACCCTTCCCCGCAGAATATCAAGCTAATAGCAACTACGCCCGCAATTTATTTAAAACAAACAAACTAATTTTCGGCAATTTCGCGAACCAAATTCACAACATTTTATAAAAGGGCATG
Organism: Verrucomicrobiota bacterium; assembly: GCA_039186735.1. Lineage (GTDB taxonomy): Bacteria > Verrucomicrobiota > Verrucomicrobiia > Verrucomicrobiales > Akkermansiaceae > Roseibacillus. The sequence goes on from JBCCZX010000074.1 coordinate 11,543, forward strand.
GCCATTTTAAAAAACTCGCGTGACAAACGGGCTCTTTTCATCAAGTATCTGGTCGAAATATAAACTCAATTTTAATCTATATTAACCAATATGCCCAATTATTAAATACGATAAACTACGGAACCCGCCATGACCGCCATCAACCTCCTCCCGTCACAAATCGACACTCGCCGACTTGATAAAGTCAAAGCCGAGCGAATTTACAAAGCCAAATATAAACCGGAACAAGTGTCCGACGGAGGAGGCAGCCACCGCTACGACAATCGTGACAGCTCACACAAAACACTCACGAGCTTTCCTGGCTCACCTCGACAATTCCAATGCTCATTCTCAACGAAAGGGGCTGAACTCGAAGCCAAACTGGATGAACTCGTCGCTCGGGGCAAACAAGACGATCCGGAGGAAGCGAGACTCCACGCCATTCTCCAACTTCACAACTTCCAAGTCGCCGAAGTTGTAACCGACCAACAATTCGAAACCCTCGGCCACAACCTTCAAAACTACATCAACGAAAATTGGTATCAGACCTGGCAAAACAACCAAACTACCATAGGCGCTCAAATTCTCCTCCTAATCCTCATCCACAACCTGCACGCAAAGCGGACTAACCAGAACCACCTCATCCTGAACGGTTGCCTTCTCCCATCCGCCGCACTCCCCTCCGAACAAAAACTCCTCATTCTCCCTCACGAACTCAACAGCGAAGCGCGAGTAGAAATTCTCAACATCTCTTCCATCTCACCCGACTACCTGAAATCAAAATACGACCCCCAATAACATGAACCACGAAGAACTCGGCAACCTCATCCGCGAAGCCCGCAAACGGGCACAACTGAGCCAATCTGCCTTGGCCGAATCAGCAGGCGTGAAACAAAGCGCCATCTCCCAAATTGAGCGCGGAGTTCCGAACATCATCGCCGCAGACAAACTGGAAACGATCTCTCAAATCCTGAAAATCGGCCAACTCGAAACCCTCAGCCAATTCGGAGAACAGAACCTCGCTGTCTGCACAAACCAACACTGCCCGGGACTACGTTGGAAACTCATCCACTTCGAACTTGTCCCCGACCCCGTCTTCTTCCCTGCGAAACCCGTCCTCTTTGGCGCAAAGTGCAGCTGCGGTGAAATCCCCATCATTCAATGCCCTAATCCAGACTGCCGCTCCACCATTTCCTCACCGAGCTTCCATTGCACGAAATGTCTCCGGCCTTTCAACATGGATACCGAAGCCTTCGAAGAACTCACGCCCATCAAAGCGATTGTGCAGACCCTTCGTATTCTCAAAGAAACTCCTCTCCTCCCATCCGCTTTCAAACACGAAATCGACATCGTTGGAGAAATGATCTCCCAAATCAATCAAGACCTTGAAGCTCGCAAGCCTCGTTCTGAAATCCAGTTAATCGACAACCAAGCCGATCCGAAAGTCATCCCTCTTTCACGAAAAACATCGTGAAAAAAAATCAAGCCACCGCCGCCGCCTCCTCAAACTCAAAGGTCTCCCGCGCATCCGCCACTGCCCCCTCAATCGCCGCCGCCGCCACCATCACCGGCGACATCAAAATCGTCCGCCCAATCGGCGAACCCTGCCGCCCCTTGAAATTCCGGTTACTCGACGACGCACAAATCTGATCCCCCACCAACTTATCCGGATTCATCGCCAGACACATCGAACACCCCGCCGCCCGCCACTCAAAACCCGCCTCCTCGAACACCTTGTCGATCCCCTCCTTCTCACACATTACCGCCGTAATCTGCGAACCAGGCACCGCAATCGCCTTTACGTTCGCCGCCACCTTCCGCCCCTTCAAATACTTCGCCGCCTCCCGAAAATCAGAAATCCGCCCATTCGTGCATGACCCCATGAAGGCCACATCAATCTGCGTCCCCTTGATCGGCGAACCCGGCTCCAACTTCATATAATCCAACGCCTCCGCCGTCTCCACTGAACGTTCAGGGACGCTCTCTGAAACAAACAACGCATGGTCCGGGGAAATCCCCCAAGTCACCGTCGGCTCAATATCCGCCGCATCGATCACCACCACATCATCATACTCCGCATCCGCATCAGATGCCCAAGACATCCACTTCGCACACACCTCATCCCAATCCCCCTTCGGCGAATACGGTCTTCCTCGTAGAAACTCACACGTCTTCTCATCCGGATTCACGTACCCACACCGCGCACCCCCCTCAATCGCCATGTTGCACACCGTCATCCGCTCCTCCATCGTGAAGTTATCGAAGGTCGAACCGGCATACTCATACGCATAACCAATCCCCCCCTTCGCACCTAACAACTTGATGATATGCAAAGTCACATCCTTCGCATAAACCCCCGGCCGCAACTCCCCGTTCACCTCAATCCGACGCACCTTCAACCGCTCAAGCGCCAAAGTCTGCGTCGCCAAAACATCCCGCACCTGCGTCGTCCCGATTCCAAATGCAATCGCCCCGAACGCCCCATGCGTCGCCGTATGCGAATCCCCACACGCGATCGTCGTCCCCGGCTGCGTAATCCCCTGCTCCGGCCCCACCACATGCACAATCCCCTGCTTCCCTGACGCCAAATCAAAATACGTCACCCCGAAATCGTCCGCATTCTGCCGAATCGCCTTGATCATCTCCGCCGCCAAGGGATCCGCCGGCTGGTCCTGATTCTCCGTCGGCACAATATGGTCAATCGTCGCAAACGTCCGCTCTGGAAACTTCACCTTCAGGCCCAAATCCCGCAACATCCCAAACGCCTGCGGCGACGTCACCTCATGAATCAAATGCGTGCCGATGAACAACTGCGTCCGTCCATCAGCCAGTTTGCCCACCGTATGAGCCTCCCACACTTTTTCATACAAGGTCTGTGCCATCACATCTGCCGCTCATCGCGGGGCAGGGAATCTGCGCCAGAACTTAGAAAAAGACAAGAAGTGTCCGCCCCCGATTCTCCTCACCAACCCGCGAAAACGAAGAATCCCGCAAAGCCATAAAACAAAATCACCACCCCCGAAAACAACAAGCCCACCCAAAAAAGCCCCCGCCGTACCCCCGGTCGCGCCCGCCCTCCCGCA
>JBCCZX010000075.1:0-14435 GCA_039186735.1 Verrucomicrobiota bacterium
CCCGCTCGCACCTCTGCGCCGCACGCAGCCTCTGGCGGGGGGGGGGGGCGGGGGGGCGGCCGGCCGCGGCCCGCCCCCCCCCCCCCCCCGCCGGCCCCCCCCCCCGTCCCTCCCCCCCCCCTCGCCCCCGCGCCCTCCCCCCAGCCCGGGGCGCGGGAGAGTGAGAGTTTGAGGGTGACTTTGCATGGGCCAGATTGGGATTGGTTGGAGAGTCGATGGACGTTTGGGGGAGGGGAGACGTTTTTTGAATTTCCAGGGGGATTGACTTACGAGGAGTTTCGTAGGAATCCGCGAATGGGGAGAGGAACTGATTTTGCGGAGATAGAGAGTTGGGAAGGGCGGCAGTTGTTAGAGGTTGAGTTGGGTGAGTGGGAGTTGGGATCGGTTTTGTCGTGGCGGGAGGAAGAGAGGATGTTGGTGTTCGGGGATTTTTTCTATGATCAGAGTTTGGAGAGTTGGGATGGGGAGTGGGTGGTGCGGCGGGAGGGGGAGAAGTTTGATGTCGAGGCGGGGGTGCGCTGGCGTCGAGAGTCCTTGAGGACAGTGCGGGAATCGCGCACGGGGGTTTTTTTACAGGATGCGGAGTTGGTGCGGATGAGTGGTGCGGTGTTTGCGATTGGGGAGTGGGATTTGGGTGGCGGGTTTGCGTTTCGGCAGGGGGTGAGTGCGGAGGGGTCTGAGTTGGAAGCGGAGTCGGTGGGGAGGGTCAGGGATGATAACTATGATGAGAGTGATCGGGTGGGAGAGTGGGCAGCGGAGACGGCTTTGGAGTGGAAGGGTGAGGGTTTGCGGAGTTGGGTGCGTTATGAGCGGGTGTATCGTTTTCCGCTTTTGGATGAGATTGCGGGCTATCAGGGGGCGATTTTGCCGGTTGCGTTTAACAGGGATTTGGGACCGGAGCGGGGGCATGGAATGGAGTGGGGATTTGAGGGGGATTGGGGCGAGTGGGAGGTTGGGGGGACGGTGTTTGGGACTTGGTTGGAGGGGGAGATTGGGTTTGATGGGGCGTTGAATGTGAATTTGGCGGAGACGGAGCGGTTTGGCGGGGAGGTTTGGGTGGATTGGGAGCGAGACTGGTTGCGGGCAGGGTTGCGGTATGGGTGGACGGAGGCGCGGTTTCGGGATGGGGTGAATGAGGGGAAGGATTTGCCGTTGGTTCCGCAGCATGCGTTGACGGGACATGTCGAAGCGGAAGTTTTGGAGGGGCTGAAGCTGAGGGGTGGCGGGGGGTTTTGGAGCGACAGTTTTCAGGCGGATGATTTTGAGAATGTGCGGCGGGAAATTCCGGAGCGGGTGGTGTTCAATTTGGGGCTGAGTTGGGCGCTGAGGGAGGATTGGACGGTGTTTGCGAGAGTGAGCAATGTGTTGGATCGGGCTTCAGCGCGTTATGCCGCGGAGGGGTTGTTTTATCCGGCAGCGGGGCGGCAGTGGGTTTTGGGTGCGCGAATGGAGTTTTGAAGATGAAAGTGATCTTTTTGTTTTTCTTTTTTACGGCAAGCGCCGTAGCAGGACCGTATGCGCCGGAAGTGGGAGCTGTGGGGACGACGGCGATTGCGAAGGATGATGCGGCTTTCGTAGCTTGGGCGACGGTGGTGGAGGATTACTCGGTGGGGGCGGAGGTGGATGCGGTTTGGCAGGATACGTCGGAGGCGTTGGGGCAGGCGGAGGGGTTGTTTGATTCGGTGGTGGTGTTGGGGCGCGGGGGGAGTATCACGCTGGGGTTTGAGCGGGCGATTGTGGATGGGGCGGGGGCGGATTTTGCGGTGTTTGAGAATGCGATTTCGGATTTCTTTTTGGAGTTGGCCTTCGTCGAGGTTTCGGAGGATGGAGTGAATTATGTGAGGTTTGCGAACGATTCGCAGACGGCGGGGCCGGTGTCGTCGTTTGGTTTTGTTGATCCAACGGATGTGACGGGTCTGGCGGGGAAGTATCGATTGGGATATGGGGTGCCGTTTGATTTGGCGGAGGTGGGATTGGCCTCGGCGCGGTTTGTGCGATTGGTGGATGTGGTGGGGGGGACGAACACGGATACCTCGGGGGATGTGATTTATGATCCGTATCCGACGATGGTTTCGGCGGGGTTTGATTTGGATGGAGTGGGGGTGATTCACCAAGCAGCACCGCCGATTGAGATTTTGTCGGCGGAGGTGACGGGGGGGCAGTTTGTGGTGGAGTGGGCGTCCGAAGTCGGTGAGGAGTATGTGGTGCGAGAGTGGAATGAGGTGACGGAGGAGTGGGATGAAGTGGAGACGGTGACGGCTACGGGATTTACGGGGCAGGTGTCGTTGGCGGTGGCGGGGTTTGCCAAGCGGCTGGTGCGGGTGGAGAGGTGAAGGTCTTTTTTTATCCTGTTTCGCGGAGGCCGGAGGAGATGGCGTTGATGGTGAGTTGGAGGGCGAGGAAGGTTTCGTGGAAGTCGTCGTTGGCTTCGACTGGGCGGTCGGCGGCGCGCCAATCCTTGAGGAGATTGATTTGTTGGTGGTGGAGGTTGCGGAGGGGAGCTTCGCGGAGGGCGAGGGTTTTGTTCATGCGGGGGCGGCGGTGGGCAAAGTCGCCGCCGAGGAAGTCGCCGACGCGTTCGCGGGTGCGTTGGAACTCGTCCTGAACGGTGGTGAGAATGCGGTTGGCGAGGGCTTCGTCGGGGCAGAGGGCGGAGTAGCTTTCCATGAGCTCAAGGTTGGCGCTCATGAGAGAGGTTTCCACGTTGGTGAAGACGTAGCGGAGGAAGGAGATGTTCTTGAATTCACTACGTAATTTCTCGTAGGTCGCAGAATCGGATTCTTCCAGGGCTTGGAGTCCAGAGCCGATTCCGAACCAGCCAGGGAGGTAGAAACGGGCCTGGGTCCAGGAGAAGACCCAAGGGATGGCGCGGAGGTCGTCGAGGGTCGGTTCCTTCTTTTGGGTGCGGCGTGAGGGGCGGGAGCCGAAGACGCCGGTTTCGAGGGCGTCGATGGGGGTGGCGGAGCGGTGGAAAGTGATGAAGTTTTCGCTGTGCAGCAGGCCGCGGTATTTTTCGGCGCTGAAGTCGGCGAGTTTGTCGAAGACCGAGTGGAATTCCTCGGGGACGCCGGGGCGGATGTTCTGGAGGGCTACGGCTTCCGAGACGCCAGCGATGAGGAGTTCGAGGTGGTAGTGGGCGTTACCCTCGTGGGCATATTTGCGAGGGAGGACTTCGCCTTGTTCAGTGATGCGGATGGGCCCAGTGAGGGAGCCGGGGGGCAGGGCCTTGAGGAACCACTGGGTGGGTCCGGCGCCGCGCCCGATGGTGCCGCCGCGGCCGTGGAAGAACTGGGGCGTGATTTGATTTTTGGCGCAAGAGGCGGTCATGGCGGCTTGGCCACGGTGGATGCCCCACTGGGAAGCGAAGGTGCCGGCGTCTTTGTTGGAGTCGGAGTAGCCGACCATGGCGGGTTGGATGGTGTCGGGGGAGGCGGCGGTGAGTTCTTGGTATTTGGAAAGAATCTCGGAGGCGGCGGCGAGGTCGTCGCCGGTTTCGAAGAGTGGGGAGACGGGGAGGCGGGAGCGCCAAAGGCCGTCGGTGAAGTCGGCGAGGCCGGCTTCGCGGGCGAAGAGGTGGACGACGAGGAGGTCGGAGACTTGGCGGGTCATGGAGATGATGAGCTGGCCAAGTCCGTCGGGCCCGTATTGTTCCTCCTGCGCGGCAACGACCTGGAGGTAGGTCATGATTTCCTGGCCTTTGCCTTCGGGAAGTTGCTGGTTGCGGGCGAGAAGAGGGCGCTGGGTCTTGAGTTCAGTGAGGAGAAATTCGAGACGCTTTTCCTCAGACCAGTCGGCGAAGTTTTCTCCGTCTACGATGCCTGCCGTCGTGAGGATGTCGGCAACGCCTTGGTCGTGAGAGGTCGAGTTGTTGCGGATATCGAGGCGAGCGAGGTGGAAGCCGAAGACTTCTTCCAGACGGAGGAGGGGTTCGACCCATTCGCGAGCGGCGATGGGGGCGCCGGCTTGGACGAGGGTCCACCGGGCGAGTTCAAGGTCTTCGAGGTAGTCTTCGGGAGAGTGGTAGGCGCCGGGGCGGCCTTCGATGTTGGCGAGGAGTTTTTCGCGGAGGAGGTAGAGGAATCCGCGCCAGCGTTCGGCGGGGTTGCGGCTGTTGATGGTGGCGCCTTCTTCGCCAAGTTCTTCGCTGATGCGGGTGATGGCAGTTTCGAGTTCTTCGGGGACGTCGACGAAGGGGAGCGATTGAGTGAGGGCTTCGGCAGATTTGCGGAGCCAGCGGCGGTGGAGGCGGATGGCTTGGTAGCGCATTTCGGAGAAGGTGCGCTGGGTGACCTCGGGGGTGACGTAGGGGTGGCCGTCGCGATCGCCGCCGATCCAGGAGGCGAAGCGGATGCGGGGGTAGGCGCGGGATTGGCGGAGTTGTTCGAGGGGCCAGCCGGCGGCTTCCCAGGCGAGTTCGAGGGAGCGGTCGAGGCGGAGGACGGTGTCGGGGAAGACTTCGCGGAGGTAGTAGAGGGCGTTGCGGCGTTCGTCGGCGATGGTGGGTCGTTGGACGAAGATTTCGCCGGTGTGCCAGAGGGATTCGAGTTCGGCGAGGAGGGAGGTGCGGATGTTGCGGCCGCGGTGGGGGTCGAGGCGCGCTTCGTCCCACTGGGCGAGGCGGTTGTAGATGGCGAGGTGTTTTTCGCGGACGACGGGGCGTTTGGCTTCGGTGGGGTGGGCGGTGAGGACGGGCTCGACTTCGACTTGGCGGAGGGCTTCGAGAGCCTGGTCGGCAGTGAGGCCTTCGTCTTTGAGGCGTTTGATGACGGCGGGCCAGAGTCCGCGGACGGTTTCGGCTCCGTATTCGGCCCGGCGGATGGTGCGGAAGCGCCAGGCGACGCGTTCTTCGACGATGTTGAGGACCTCGAAGGCGAGGGAGTAGAGTTGGGCGGAGGTGGCGGCGTCCTTGGGAGATTCGGGAAGGGGAGTGGATTCGTCGTGGAGCCAGGGGAGGCGGGAGTGGGCGTTGAGTTTGGCGGGGAGGGAGTCAGCGAGAGTAGAGGTGACCTTGACGAGTTCGTCTTCGAGGGCCTGGAAGCCGCGCTTGAAGTATTCTTCGGTGAGTCCGTCTTGTGCCATGGTGTTTCAGTGAACCTAAAGCAGGCGGCGTGCAAGACTTCTTGGTTATTGCGATTTGGGTTGGTGTGGGGGACGGAATTGGATGGTGGCGCCGACGCCACTTCCGCATTCGGCACCGAGGCGTTTTTGGACGGGGATTTTGGGGAGTGGGATGCGGACGAGGGAGGCTTCTGTTTTCTGTTTTTTTTGGAGGTGGAGATGGAAGAGGTAGGAGCCACTGGCGAGGGTGAGGACGGCGAGGGCGATGAAGAAGAGCGGGGTGTTGGAGGTTTTTGGGGGAGGGAGTTGGGATTGTTCGATGAGGGTAGAAATTTCTTTGGTGAGGGAGTGGCCGAGGGTGAAGACGAAGGTGGCGCTGTTGAGGTCGGGGTTGAGGTCGGTTTGGAGTTTGCGGAGGGTTTGTTCGAGTTCGTGGTCTTGAACGAGGAATCGGGGGTTGTCGAAGTCGTTGGTGAGGGTGGGGGTGTAGCTGAGGGCGAAGGCGACGCGACGGGCAGCGGTATCGCAGGTGAAGATGATGCCTTCTTCGCCGGGTTGGAACCAGCGGGTGCGGAAGTCTTGGGCACGGATGGAGATGGATTGGCCGATGACGCCGTTGTAGGTGACGAGGTAGAGGGAGTAGCCGTGGTCTTGGTGGAGTTTTTGGAAAGCGTGGGAGAGGGATTGGAGTTGTTGGGGGTTATCGCGGAAGATTTCGCCGAGGTCGAGGATGCGGGAGGGGGGCGCGGGGATGGAGTCCTCGAAGCTTTGGGAGAAGCCCAGGGAGGAGAGGAGAGGGAGAAGGAGAATGGGGAGCGTTCGAATCATTCCGCCTTGGCAGGCTGATCGCGGAAGCTGGAGATGACAAGGAGGCAGGCTGCCACCGAGATGCAGGAGTCGGCGACGTTGAAGGAGGGCCAGCGGTAGTTGACGAGGGGGATGGTGAAGTCGAGGAAATCGACGACGTAGCCGGCGGAAAGGCGTTCCCAGAAGGAGCCGTCTTTGACGCGTTCGAGCCAGAAGCCTTGGAGAAGGCGGTCGGTGAGGTTGCCGGCGATGCCGGCGAAGAGGAGGCCGACGGAAGTTTTGAGGAGGGGGGTATTGAAGCCGCCCTTTTTCCAGTACCAGATGATTCCGATGGTTGCGGCGAGGGAGATAAAGGGGAAGACGAGGGGGGCCCAGGCGGTGCCGTTGCCGAAGCCAAAGGCGACGCCTTGGTTGTGGACGCGGGTGATGTTGAAGAAGTTTTCGATGACGACAATGGGGGAGTCGGAGGTGGCGTTGTAGATGCGGCCGTCGCGCCCGACAGGGGGTTCGGTGAAACGAAAGACGATCCACCACTTGGTGATTTGGTCGAGGATGTAGAGGGGCAGGGAGAGGCCGAGGAGGAGCTTCGAGAGGGTGATGGAAGTGGTCGGCATGTTGTTTCTTGAACCGCAAAGACGCCAAGTTGCGAAGGTTTTGCTTTTTGGATCAAGAATGGGAAAATGAATAGTCTATTCGAAGGTGATGTCGTCGAGGTAGATGCGGTAGGGGAAGCCGTTGCCTTTGAGAATGAGGGTGAGGGGGTTTTTGATGCGGCGGAGGTCGAGGTTGGCGAGCGGGAAGGTGAATTCTTGCCATTCGGGGGTGAGGGTGATGGTGCCGAAGTTGGTTTGAGCGGTGTTGGGGTAGAGTCCGGTGAGGGGGCCGCCGAGGGAGAGTTCGGCTTGTTCGCCGCCGTTTTGACCGCGTGCCCAGAGTTTGAGGACTGTGGCACCGGTGAGGTCGAAGCCGCCGGGGGCGTTGTTGTCCCAGTCGCCGTCGGGGGATTGCCATTGGAGGCCGGACCAGTCGCCGCCGGAATTGTATTTGATTTCGAGGCAGGTGTCTCCGGAGTGGGGTTTGGTGGTGCAGTTGGTGTTGAGGGCGATGAAGTTGGGATCGGGCATGATGCCGGAGGAGGCCCAGAGCATTTCGCTACTGTGTTCGGAGTAGATAGTGGCGGGGAGGTTGGTCTTGGGGGTGTCGTGGTAGGGGATTTCGGCTTGGGCGAGGCGTGCTTCGAATTCGGCGTCGGACTGCTGGGTTTGGGAGGTGATGGAGATGGTGTCGAAGTTGAGTTGGGAGAGTTTGGTGGCTCCGAGGGTGTAGGGGTTGTGTTTCCAGAGGTTTTTGAGGGTGAAGTAGGCAGCGCGGGGGCGGATGAGGTGGGCGCCGTCGAGGGCTTCGCGGGAGATGGCACAGACGCCGAACCATTCTTCGTTCATGTTGTTTTCGGCATCGGCGTCGTGGAAGTATTGGGAGTGGTGCCAAGTGGCGGTGGTGTTGTGGATGGTGAGGTCGTATTGCTGGCCGTGCTTCCACCATTCGTCGGCCCATTGGAAGTGGAGTCCGCCGAGGCAGTTGCCGGAGCCGCCGTTGGAGGCGGTGTTTTTGTAGATGTCGATCCAGTTTGAGTGGATCATTTCAGCTTGGGATAGTTGATCTTCGGCTTGCTTGACAGCGTGGTAGGCGTCGCAGCCGGTTTCCATGAAGATGACGGGGATGCCGAGGGTTTCTTCGACCTCTTGGAAGAGTGAAGAGTAGGTGGGGCCGCGGTAGGCGTTGACGCCGAGGTAGTCAATGTCGGGGCAGAGCTCTTTGATGAGGTCGAGGTATTGGAGGTCGCCATTGACGATGCCGACGGGGTGATGGGGATCGATTTTTTTGATTTCGAGGGCGACTTCGTTGAAGAGGGAATAGAGGTGGCGGGCTTTGGCAGTTTGTTGTTCGCCGACGGGGAGGTTTTCGACGGCGGCGGATTTCCATTCGAGGCCGTAGTTGTTTTCGTTGCCGAGGGCGTGGAGGAGGAGGCCGGGGGCGTCTTTGTATTTGGTGGCGAGGTCGCGCCAGGTTTGTTTGATGATGTCGCGGACCTGAGGATCGGAGTAGTCGGTGTGGGCGATGAACTTGCCATCGATGGTCATGCCGTAGCGGCCGCAGTAGTCATTGGCGACGAAGTAGAGGCCGTAGTTTTGGTGGACGTAGTCCATCCATTCGAGGGGGATGATGTGGCGGAGAGTGTTGCCGCCGGCGTCGCGGATGAGAGTGAGGTCGCGTTTGAGAGCGGCTTTGATGGCGTCGTCGGATTCGGCGAAGAGGTTGTAGTCGTATTTGTGGCCGACGGGGGTGTGAGACCATGTGAAGCCTTTGACGAAAAAGGGTTGGTCGTCGACGAGCATTTGCCAGCCGTTGTCGGTTTTTTGAAGGGTGGTTTTGGCGGAGAGGGTGAGGGGGGCCAAGAAGAGAGTGAAGAGGAGGCCGAAACAGATTCTCATGAGGGAATAACGCTCAAAATTGCATAAAATTGCAAATTTTTTAAAGGGGGTTTTTGGTTTTGAGTTGGGGGAAGCGGGAGAAATCGCGGTCGATGGTCCAGAGTTCGGTGACGCCGTTGATGAGGCAACAGGAAGCAATTCTTGCGTCGTGAATGAGGGGGCCGGTGACTTTTTGGGAGGTGGCGAGGCGGGAGAGTTGGTCGAGCTGTTCGGCGGTTTCGGTCAGGATGCGCAGAGAGGGGGATTCGCGCCAGGCGTTGATTTGGTCCATTGCTTGGGCGGGCGTGGAGGGGGTGGGCCAGACTTTGGAATGAGTAGCAATGCCATAGAATTCGATGAAATTGTGGAAGCAGATGCACCAGGTGCTTTTGGTCTCGGCGAGTTGTTGAATGCAGAGGCGGGCTTCGGGATGAAACTGTGAATCTTGGCGGTGGGCGTAGACGAGGATGTTGGTGTCGAGGGCGATCACGGGTTGAATTGGGGTTCGCGGAGGTCGGCGAGGGCTTTGTTGATAGTGCTGCTGGAGACGGGAGGATCCTCGGTATTCCCGAAGGAGGCGTCGCGGAGTTTGAAGGGGGGAGAGGGTTCAGCGATGGCCTTTTCGAGGGCTTGGATGACGAAGGAGCGGAGGGTGGTTTGGTCCCTTTTGATTTGCTCGCGAATTTTGGCGAGCAAAGGGTCGGGGAGGTCAATGGAGGTTCGCATTATGCCGAATCATATTCTCTGCTGTGCGAATATGCAAGGCAGCGCTTACTGGCTTGAGAGGACTTCGTGGCAGCGTTGGCAGAGGCCGGATTCTTCGTCGAGGGGTTCGTAGCGGCGGCAGCGGGGGCACATTTGAAGGGTGGTCTTCTCAGCGGTGGCGGCGAGTTCGGGGCCGTCTTCGATTTTGAGTTCGGCGATGATGAAGAATTCCTTGAAGAAGTCGTCGTCGCTGATGAGTTCGCGGCAAGGGTGGTTTTCCGGAACGGTGAGGGTGACGGCGGCTTCGTTGTTCTTCTTGAACTCCTTGGCCTGAACCTTGGGCTCGATGGCGGACTGGATGACGTCGCGGATTTCCAGCAAGCGGGTGACTTGGGCGGTGGCTTCGCCGGAGGAGAAGCGGTCGTCGGGTTGAGGGAAGTCTTGTTCGTGGACGCTGCCTTCGAGGCCAGCGTGCTCCCAGGCTTCCTCGGCGGTGTAGGCGACGATGGGGGCGAGGAGGCGGACGAGGGAGTCGAAGATGGTGTGGAGGGCCGTCTGAGTAGCCCGGCGGCGGGGGCCGTTCTCTTCATCGCAATACATGCGGTCCTTGGTCATGTCGATGTAGAGCGACGAGAGGTCGTGGGCGCAGAATTGGTTGATGGTGGAGAAGACCTTGCGGAACTCGAAGGATTCGTAGGCTTTGAGGCAGTCGGTGACGACGGTGTTGAGGCGTTCGAGAATCCAGCGGTCGATGAGGGTCATGTCCTCGGGGGCCACGGTGTGGGTTGCCGGGTCGAAGCCCTTGAGGTTGCCGAGGAGGATTTTGAAGGTGTTGCGGAGGCGGCGGTAGGGTTCGCCGATTTGTTGGAAGAGGTTCTCGCCGAAGGGGACTTCGTTTTGCCAGTCGACGGAGGAGACCCAGAGGCGGAGGATGTCGGCGCCGTACTTGTTGTAGTAGTGGGCGGCGTCGGTGGGCTTGGATTTTTTCTTGTTTCCGGATTTGGAGATTTTGCCGCCGCTTTCCTGGTCGACGACGAAGCCATGGGTCATGACCGACTTGTAGGGAGCAGCGTCGCGGTAGCCCACGGAGAGCATGAGGGAACTCTGGAACCAACCGCGGTGTTGGTCGGTGGCTTCGAGGTAGAGGTCAGCCGGGACGCCGACGTCGGGGTGCTTTTCCATGACCGCGACGTGGGAAGAGCCGGAGTCGATCCAGACGTCGAGGGTGTCGGTGGCTTTCTTGGAACCGGAGGGGAGGTCTAGTAGCTCGCAGAGTTCTTCGTTGGATTTTTCGAACCAGATGTTGGTGCCGTGTTCTTCGACGAGATCGGCGATTTTGTTGGCGAGGTCGGCGGAGAGAATAGCTTCGCCGTCGGGGCCGAAGAAGACGGGGAGGGGGACGCCCCAGGTGCGTTGGCGGGAGATGCACCAGTCGGGGCGGGCTTCAACGGTGCCGTAGATGCGGTTGCGGCCCCAGTGAGGGAGCCAGTCGACCTTGTCGATTTCCTCGAGGGCCTTCTCTCGGAGGCCATCAAGGGAGATGAAGAATTGTTCAACGGCGCGGAAGATGACGGGGGTCTTGGAGCGCCAGCAGAAGGGGTATTGGTGCTCATAGACTTCCTCGGCGAGGAGGGCGCCTTTTTCGGCGAGGAGTGCGATGATGGGTTTGTTGCAGGAGAAGACGTGTTGGCCGACGAGGTCGGGGAGGCCGCATTCCTCGGTGTATTTGCCGTCGTCGTCGACGGGGGAGAGGACCTCGAGGCCGTTGGCAAGGCCGGCAACGTAGTCATCGGCACCGTGGCCGGGGGCGATGTGGACGGCACCGGTTCCGGCGTCGGTGGTGACGAAACCTCCGAAGATGATTTTGGAGGTGCGGGGGAGGAAGGGGTGTTGGGCTTCGAGGCCTTCGAGGTCGGTGCCTTTCAGTTCGGTGAGATCGCCGGTGGGGGTCCAGCCGGTTTTGGTTGTGAAGGTGTCGACCAGGTCGCGAGCGAGGATGAGGTTTTTGGATTCGCCGTCTTTCTCGAAGGTTCCGGCTACGTAAATGAAGCGCTCGTGGACCGCGATGCCGAGGTTGGCGGGGAGGGTCCAGGGAGTGGTGGTCCAGATGACGATACTGTGTCCCTCGTAGTTCCCGCTGGTGAGGGTGAAGGGGACGTAGATGGCAGGGGATTGCTTGTCCTTGTATTCGACTTCAGCTTCGGCGAGGGCGGTGCGGGCGCCGTAGGACCATTGGACGGGCTTCTTGGACTGGTAGACGCGGCCGTCGGCGACGAGCTTGGCGAAAGTGCGGAGGATGTCGGCCTCGTAGCTTGGGGCCATGGTAAGGTAGGGATTTTCCCAGTCGCCGAAGACGCCGAGGCGGCGGAAGGAGGCGCGCTGGATGTCGATCCACTTTTCGGCGAATTCCTGGCAGAGGGTGCGGATTTCGGCGGGCTCTTTCCCGCGAGCGTCCTGAAGGACTTTGAATTCGATGGGAAGGCCGTGGCAGTCCCAGCCGGGGATGTAGGGGACTTCGAAGCCGGCCATGGTCTTGGATTTGACGATGAAATCCTTGAGAACCTTGTTGAGGGCGGTACCCATGTGGACGTCGCCGTTAGCAAAGGGGGGGCCGTCGTGGAGGACGTAGCGGGGGGCATTCTGGGCGCGGCGGTTGGTGATGATGCGGTCGTAAATGTTCTCCTCGTCCCACTTTTGCAGGCGCTCGGGTTCGCGTTGGGTGAGGTTGCCCTTCATCGGAAAGGAGGTTTCCGGGAGGCAGATGGTTTCCTTGTAGTTGACCTTGGTGTCGCTCATTGCGCGGGGCGGGAGGGTAGGGGGCAGGTGGGGTCAGGGGAAGTCTGAAAGACTGGGCGGGGGAGGGCTCGAGCTGGCCGAAGTCCCATTCGCTTAATTTGTTCAACTGAACATTTTTATCCTTGACGATTTTTGGGAGTGATTAGAATCGACCGTAGCGAGAGTGGGGGGACAAATAGGGAGGTTGGAACTGACGCCCTTCGGGCGCTGTTCAACACCTACTGTTCGATCAAAGAAAATGAAGACCAAACGCATTCTGATAAATCTGCTCTTCCTAGCACTTGGCGCAGTGATTGCGATATTCGCGATGAGTCATATGCATGGCGGCAAGAGAGGTGAGCTCTCCTCAAAGCACAGTGAGAGTCACGGGGATGGCTCTTTCGATTTGCAACAGCATCTCCGAGATGTGCGAAGCGGCCGCCTGAACGATGAAACCAAGAAATCCTCCAAGGCTCCTAGGTCGAGAGTTACAGATGGCACTGCTGACCCTGCCCCTCAGAATGCACTCTCCCAGCTTCAGCCGAATGAGCTTTCGGATCTGATCAGGCGAGTTTTCTCTGATGAAGCCTCAGATGAGGAGCAACTGGCATTCTGGAACGAGATGCGGAACTCGGATCAGATTGATCGGATTCTGAGTTCTCTTGAGGGAGATGTTGAGACGAATCCCAGTAACGTCGATTCGAGGCTGAATCTCGCCCAAGTCTACATGGCCAAGCTGCACTCTGGCTCGATGGGACCGGAAATGAAGGTCTGGGCCACCAAAGCGGAGCAGCAATGGAAAGAGGTTCTTAGCATCGATCCGAGTAATTTGGACGCCCAGAGTTCATTAGCAGAGGGTCTCAGTTGGTATCCTGACAACATGAACAGAATGGGAGAAGCTATTGGCGAATACGAAAAGTTGATCACACTTCAGGAAGAGGTGGGAGCTGAGCAGGGCTTTGCGGACAGCTATCTGGACTTGGCTCGCCTGCATCTGAGGAATGGAGATCCAGGGGGATCTCTAAACGCCATCGAAAGAGGTTTGGAGATGTTCCCGGGGGACGCGAACCTGCAACAGCAGTTGACCTCCCTTCACAATCAGTATGATTTCACGGGCGAATAATGGAATCGAACAAGGCGTCGCTCCTAACACCTGCCCCGCTGCGAGTTCGATCCCGTGATGGCCGTTCCACTCTCAACCCACAATCGAAGCCGCGTCCCCGGGCAGGCGTAGGAGGACTTCGACGTCAGCAAAAAAATATGAGCGCCATCGGATCGTTTTACGTGATCAGCGATAACAAGCGTGCTGGAATGGTCGAGGCTGCTGAGGCGCAATTTAAGGCCCTTCGGAAGAAGCGATTGGGATTCCTCCCGCCAAAGCTGCCACTCAATCCAGACCCGTTTTGGCAGTTCGTCCGTTCGAACGCCAAAGAATTGGATGACTATCCATTCTCCGGCTACCTGCTCATGGATGTTGAACAGCTTGCCCCAAACGCCCTGAGCTCAAAGGACCAAGTCGGGATAGATCTCTCCCGGGTCCTTCAATCTTCATTTGTTTCCTATCTGCCGCGGGATGCCGAGGAGGCTGTGGCAATTCTGGATTCTGCCGATTTCTCCGAGGATGCTATCAAGGCGTTTTTTGTTGAGGAGGGGCGGGAGCACGAAGTTCCCGATATCGTTGCCCCCATTCAGCAGTCCGCAGAACATCTTAAGAAGTGGCTTGGAGAGGTATGCGAAGGTCAAACCGGAATACTCGCAATCGGCTAGCGATGCGGAGATCTTAACGCCTGCCCTGCTGCGAGTTCACTTGGCCAAGACTGTTCAACGATCAGCCAGCAGTCGAAGCTGTGCCCACGGGCAGGTGTGGGTGGCCATTGATGTTACCGGGTTGAACTCGAGAGGGGTATGTGGACGTTGAAGGAGTGGTTGCGGTTGAGGTCGGCGGCGCAGAAGAGGACTTTGGGGGTGCCGTTTTCGAGGTAGAGTTGGGGGCGTTCGAGGTGGGCGAGTTTTTGTTGGGAGCCGTCGGCCCAGTTGATTTGGAGGGTGGAGACGAGGGGTTGGGGGGCGAGTTGCCAGTCGAGGCCGTCTTTTGATTGGAAGAGGACGAGGGATTGTCCGTGGTCGGTGAAGGCGCCCTTCATGTCTTTGAGGATGGCGTAAAGTTGGCCGTTCTGGGTCCAGATGAAGGGGTCTTCGGCGGGGAAGCGGTCGCCTTTGGCGGTGAAGATGGGGGTGGGGTGTTTTTTGAAGGGGCCGGTGGGTGAATCGGAGGTAGCGGCCATGTGGACGACGGGTCCGCCGCCGGGGAGGGGGCGTTTTTTGCCGACGCATTTGTAGACGAGGACGAAGGTGCCGTCGGGCCGGCGGGTGATGGAGGGGTTGGACATCATGAGGGCGTCGTGGGCTTGAGGGTCTTGGGGGCGGGGGATGAGGGGTTGGTCGGAGCGGGTCCAGGGTCCGGCGGGGTGGTCGGCGACGGCGACGCCGATGAGTTGGTTGTTGCGGTGGGACCAGTTGAGGGTGGCCATGGGTTTTCCGTCGCCGGTGTTGCCCATGTAGTAGAGGTAGTATGTGCCGTCGAAGTGGTGGACGGTAGGGTTGTGGGTGCAGAGGCCG
>JBCCZX010000076.1:0-14210 GCA_039186735.1 Verrucomicrobiota bacterium
GGGGGCGGCTGGGGGGCGGGTGCGTCTTGAGCGGAGAGCGGTAAGATGAGAAGAGGCAGAAGGAGCCAGGTTTTCATGGTGGGAATCAGGAGTTTCCGGAGGCGCGTTGGGTGGCGAAAGAGATATTCCAGACGCCGGCACGAGTGCAGATGTCCATGACGCGAACAACGTGTTGGAAGTCGGTGCTGGCATCGCCGCGGACGCGGATGGGCTGGTTTCGTTCGACGCGGGTGATCGCGCTGAGTTTCTTGAAGAGAGCGTCGTCGGAGAGTTGTTGGCCGTTGACGAAGGCGGAGCCGTCCTCGCGGACATTGATGATGATTTCGCGAAAGGTGCGGCTTTCGCGTTCTTTGCTGTCGGTTGAGGAGGGGACGGAGACCTTGAGATCGAGTTCGGAGCGAGAGAATTGCCAGGTGACGATGAAGAAGATGAGGAGGAGGAAGACGATGTCGATCATCGGTGCCAGTTGGAAGCCGGCGGGTTCGGGAGTGGGCTTCTTGAACTTCACTTAGGTCGATTGGGGGTAGGCGGCTTGGTGGCCGGGGTATTGTTCGGGCTGGTTGGGAAGAGCTTGTTGCGGGGCGAGATTGGTGGGGTCGTGCATTTGGGCGGAGATGAGGGACATGATGTGGGTGGAAGCGGCTTCGAATTCGGAGAGGTAGCGGGTGATGCGAGCGCGGAAAACGGAGTGGAAGATCATGGCGGTGATGCCGATGACGAGTCCGGTAGCGGTGGTGACGAGGGCTTCGGAAACGCCGGAGGCGAGTTGCATTTGGCGGACGCCTTCGAAGTTGCCTTGGGAGATTTGGAGGAAGGATTTGATCATGCCTATGACGGTGCCGAGGAGGCCAACCATGGGGGCGATGGCTCCGATGTCTCCGAGCCAGGTGATGCGCTGAGCGAGGATGCCCGATTGGCGGGAGCCTTCTGCTTCAGCAACCTCGCGGATTTCGTTGATATTGGCGTGAGGGTTTTCGGTGGCGAAGTGGAGGGTTTTTTGGGTGAGGCGGGCGACGAGTTCGCTGCGGCGGTGGCAGTAGCCGAGGAGGGCATTGAAGTCGCCTTTGCGCAGCATGGTTTCAGCGGCGTTCATGAAGCGGTTGGTGACAACGGAGCCGCGGCGGATGGTGAGGGTGTAGAGGATGATGAGAATGAGGGTGATGAGGGCGAGGGCGGCGAGGGGAAACATCATGACTCCGCCGTTTCCGATGATTTCCATGAGAGGGACTTCGCGGGAGGATTCCTCAGAATCAGGCGCGAGGGTTTGGGCGGCAGCCGGAGTCGCTGCAAGTAGCAGAAGGAGAGGGGATTTCATGGAAACTAGCTGGAGAGACGCTAGCAGCCTGAGCTGCAATCGCAAGAGCGCTCCGTGTGACCTCAAATCGAGGGAAATCATTCGATTTGTCTGATGTTTTCGAGCGATGTGCTATTCTAGTTGGCGGCAAGGAGATGGACTTGAAGGAAAAACTGCGTGAGGTTTCCCATAAGCCGGGGGTGTATCTCATGAAGGATCGGCTGGGTTCGATTATTTATGTCGGGAAGGCGCGGGATTTGCGGAAGCGTTTGTCGAGTTACTTTATGCCCTCGAAGAAGATGCGCGCGGATTTGAAGACGCGTGCGTTGATTGATTCGATTGTCGATTTTGAGATTCACGAGGTGCGTAATGAGCAAGAGTCGTTGCTGTTGGAGGGTAAGTTGATCAAGCAGTATCGTCCGCGCTACAATGTGTCGTTTCGGGACGACAAGCGGTTCTTGTTGGTGAAGGTGAATTTGGAAGAGCCGTGGCCACGATTTGTGCTGACGCGGTTGAAGAAGGATGATGGGTCGAAGTACTTTGGGCCGTTTGCGCATTCGGGAGCCTTACGTGCGACGTTGGCGTGGTTGAACCGGGAGTTTGGGCTGAGGAACTGTCGACCTAGTGTTCCGGGTGAGCAGGATTACCGGCATTGCAATGCGGATGTGATTCGGAACTGCACAGCGCCTTGTATAGGGAAGGTGGAGCAAGGTGCTTATTTAGAGAGGGTTCAGGAAGCTTGTGAATTGCTTGAGGGACGGGGCCGGCGGGAACGGTTGAGGGGGCTGAAGATTGAGATGGAGGGGGCCGCGGCGAAGATGGATTTCGAGCGGGCGGCGCGGTTGCGGGATATCATGCAGAATTTGGAGAAGACCTTGAGTCCGACGCGGCAGTTTTCGCGAGGGCGTGGGGTTCCGACGACGGTGAAGCCGAGTGAGGATTTGGAGGAATTGGGAGAGAAGCTGGGTTTGCCGGGGCCGCCGGAGGTGATGGAATGTTTCGATATTTCGAATATATCTACGACGCATATCGTAGCGAGTATGGTGCGTTTTCGGAATGGTTTGCCGGATAATCAGAATTACCGGCGTTATCGGATTCAGACGGTGGAGGGACAGGATGATTTCGCGAGTATGGCGGAGGTTGTTCGCCGGAGGTATGCGCGGATTTTGGCGGAGAATGGAGAGATGAATCCGGAGGTGGCGGAAGCGAGTCAAGAACGGCCTTTGGAGGCTTTGAGGAGGCTGGCCCGTGAGGGGAAGAGTCCGATTACGATTCCGGATTTGGTGGTGGTTGACGGGGGCAAGGGTCAGTTGTCGTCAGGGGTGGCGGAGTTGAGGCGCTTGGGTTTGGGGGATTTGCCGATTGTGGGATTGGCGAAGCAGCGGGAGGAGATTTTCTTTCCGGGAGAGAGTGAGCCGTTGATTCTTGATCACAGTACGGGAGCGTTGAAGTTGATGCAGCGATTGCGGGATGAGGCGCATCGCTTTGCGAACGGTTACAACGAGCTGTTGTTGAGGAAGCGGATGAAGGAGAGCTTGCTGGATGATTGTCCGGGAGTTTCGCCTCGTCGGAAAGCGGCGCTGCTGAAGAAATTCGGGAGTGTGGCCCGGATGAGGGAGGCCGATGCGGAAGAGATCGCGGAGTTGCCGGGGATCTCGGTGAAGGCTGCGGAGGGGATGCTGGAGTGGTTGGACAACGTCTCCTGACCGTTTGGGGCACGAAAAAAGGCATCCACAGGATGCCCTTCCGAGAAATTGGAGATCAGGGGAGCTCAGGAAGCCGTTTCGGCCTCTGCTTCTTTTTTCCCTTCGTCGCTGACGTAACGCCAACGAACTTTGTTGCGCTTGGAGGAGCTCCGAAGCTTGCGTTTGTAGCGTTCGGTGGTGTTTTCGAAAGCGCGACGGCGGCGCATTTCCTCGAGAATGCCTTCGGTGTCGAGTTTGGTTTTGAGACGTTTGAGGGCGCGGTCGACGGGTTCGCCTTTTTTCATTTCAATACCGCGGAAGTTGCTGTTTTCGGAAGCTGCCATCTGATTTTTCGTGGGCGCGGAGGCTAGTGGGCGAACCGGGGGCCGTCAAGCGAGGAGTTCCCGTAAAGACGCTTTGCGTCCACGGGACGGGTTCTCGGCCGGAATTCAGGCTTCGCGGCCGCAGCAGGCCTTGAATTTTTTGCCGGAACCGCAGGGGCAATCTTCGTTGCGGCCGACTTTGACGGTTGGGCGGCGTTTGGGGAGATTGAGTTTGAGCTCGGGTTTTTCGGGGGCAACGGCACCGACGTTGGTGGAGATGGAGACGTTTTGTTGGGGAGGCTGCGGACCGCCGGGAGGGGTGCCGCCACCGGTTTCCATGGGAAGATTGCGGAGGAAGTTTTCGTAGGATTCGAGGTTGGAGTAAGAGCGAAAGAGGTTAGTGGCGGCGGCATCCTCGATGTTGGACATGAGTTCCTCGAAGATTTTGTAGGCTTCGTTTTTGTATTCGACGAGAGGGTCTTTTTGGCCTTGGGCGCGGAGTTGGATGCCGTCGCGGAGGGAATCCATGTTGTAGAGGTGTTGTTGCCACTGGCGGTCGATGGCGACGAGGATGATTTGGCGCTCGAGGTCGTCGAGGGCGGTGGGATTTTCGTGCTGAACTTTGAGTTCGTAGGCTTCCTTGACACGAGTGATGAGGAGATCGGTGATGTCTTCAGGTGATTTTTCCTCGAATTTTTCGACGTCGTTGTCGAGGCGGAGGGGGAAGGTGACGTTGGCCCAGCCGATGAGTTCGAGGAGATCGCTGGCACCTTCGTCGCGGCCGTGCATGTAGAAATTTACTTTGGCGGGGATGACCTTGTCGATGACCTCGTAGAGGAGTTCGCGCGGATCTTCGGTATTGAGGATTTCGTTGCGGTATCCGTAAACGACTTCTCGTTGATTGTTCATGACGTCGTCGAAATCGAGGACGTATTTGCGCTGACGGTAGCGGTGTTGTTCGACGCGTTTTTGTGCGGTTTCGACGGAGCGGTTGAGCCACTTGTGTTCGAGGGCTTCGCCGTCTTCCATGCCGAAGCGTTCCATCATGGAGGTCATGCGGTCGGCGGCGGCGAAGTTGCGCATGAGGTCGTCCTCGAAGGAGATGTAGAACTGGCTCATGCCGGGGTCGCCCTGACGGGCGCAACGTCCACGCAGCTGGCGGTCGATGCGGCGGGATTCGTGGCGTTCGGTACCGATGACGAAGAGTCCACCGACGTCGGGGATTCCTTCTCCGAGTTTGATGTCGGTTCCGCGGCCGGCCATGTTGGTGGCGACGGTGACGGAGCCGGGTTGGCCGGCGGCTTGAACGATTTCCGCTTCCTGGCGGTGGAATTTGGCGTTGAGGACTTTGTGGGTGATTTTAGCCCGCTTGAGCATGCGGGAGAGGGTTTCGGAGGATTCGACGGAGGCGGTGCCGCAGAGGACGGGTTGGCCTTTGTCGTTGGCTTCTTTGATTTTGGAGATGACGGCGTTGTATTTTTCGCGGCGGGTTTTGAAGACTTGGTCGTTGAGGTCGTCGCGTTGGTTGGGTTGGTTGGTGGGGATGGGGAGGACGTCGAGGCCGTAGATGTCCTTGAATTCGGCGGCTTCGGTTTCGGCGGTTCCGGTCATGCCGGCGAGTTTTTCGTAGAGGCGGAAGTAGTTCTGGATGGTGATGGTGGCGTAGGTCTGCGTTTCGGCTTCGATTTGGCAGTTTTCCTTGGCTTCGACGGCTTGGTGGAGGCCGTCGGACCAGCGGCGACCGGGCATTTCGCGTCCGGTGTTTTCGTCGACGATGATGACTTTGCCACTTTGGACGACGTATTCGACGTCTTTCTCGTAGATGCAGTAGGCGCGGAGGAGTTGGGAGATGACGTGCATCTTCTCGCCTTGAGCGTCCATTTTGGAGGTGACTTCTTCTTTTTTCTGGGAGCGTTGTTCGTCGGTGAGGTTGAGGTCGGCTTCGAGGTCGGCGTAGGCGGAGGCGAGGTCGGGGAGGACGAAGGCTTCGGGGTCGCCGGGGGAGAGGAATTCGCGGCCTTTTTCCATGAGGTCGGAGTCGTGGCCTTTTTCGTCGATGGTGAAGTAGAGTTCTTCTTTGGCGGCGAAGAGGTCTCGCTTTTGGGTGTCCTGATACATGGCGAGCTCGGCTTTTTCGAGGATGCGCCGGGTGTCGGGGTCCTCCATGAAGCGCATGAGCTGGCGGTTGCGGGGTTGGCCGAGTTTGATGATGAAGAGGTTTCGGCCGGCTTCTTCGGTTTCGCCGTCTTCGAGGTTTTTTTTGGCTTTGGTGGCGAGTTCGTTGCAGAGGAGGTTTTGTTTTTTGACGAGTTGTTCGACGATGGATTTGAACTGGAGGTATTTTTCGGTGGAGGTGGCGACGGTGGAAGGGCCGGAGATGATGAGAGGGGTTCGGGCTTCGTCGATGAGGATGGAGTCGACTTCGTCGATGATGGCGAAGTAGTGGCCGCGTTGGACTTGGAAGAGTTTGCTGGAGGCCATGCCGTTGTCGCGGAGGTAGTCGAAGCCGAACTCGGCGTTGGTACCGTATGTGATGTCGCAGGCGTAGTGTTCGCGGCGGAGGGAGGGGTCTTGTTGGTTTTGGATGCAGCCGACGGTGAGGCCGAGGTATTTGAAGACGGCGCCCATCCATTCGGAGTCCCGTCTGGCGAGGTAGTCGTTGACGGTGACGACGTGGACGCCGAGGCCGGTGAGGGCGTTCAGGTAGACGGGGAGGGTTGCGGTGAGGGTTTTGCCTTCCCCGGTTTGCATTTCGGCGATGATGCCGCGATGGAGACCGATGCCGCCGACGAGTTGGACATCGAAGTGGACCATTTCCCAGAGAACTTCCTGGTCGGAGACGGAGATGGTTTGGCCGCAGAGTCTGCGGGCGGCGTTTTTGACGACGGCGTAGGCTTCGGGGAGGATTTTTTCGAGATACTTTTCGCGGAGTTTGGGGAATTGGTCTTCGACGTTGCGGAAGGCTTGCTTGGCTTGGTCGATGGACTCGGGGGTGGCCACGACGGTGGGTAGTGAGGAGAAGTCTTCGCGAAGGGCGGCGAGGCGGGATTCGAGTTTGGCGGCGAGGTCGGAGATTTCTTCGGGCGGCATTTGCTCGATGACTCGCTTGGAGGGAGATTCGAGAGGGAGGAAGCGGTGGAGGTGGCCTTGCCATTCGGCGGTTTTGGCAAGGAGGGTGTCCTTGGACTCGTTTTGGAGAGCTTCTTCGATTTCGTTGATGCGGGCGACGACGGGTCGCATCCGTTTGACTTCACGTTGGTTCTTGGTGCCAACGATTTTCTGGAGAGTCCACTTGAGCATGGGAAAGAGCGCTATTTCGCGCGCGGGCGGACTCATACACCCGTGGGGCGGCGGGTGCAAGGATTCGCGGGGCCCTCAGAGAGTCAGTGTCTGGTTAGATGGTCATGGCTTGGAAGCCACCATCGACGATGAGTTCAGTGCCGGTGATGAAGCCGCCGGCAGTAGTGGAGGCTAGGAGTAAGGTGGCGCCGATGAGTTCCTCGGGAGCTCCGAAGCGGGAAGCGGGGGTGTGGCGGAGGATTTCCGCAACGCGGGATTCGTCCAGGACGGCGCGGTTTTGTTCGGCAGGGAAGAAGCCGGGGACGAGGGTGTTGACGCGGATGTCGCGGTCGGCCCATTCGCGGGCAAGGTTGCGGGTGAGGTTGTGGACGGCGGCCTTGGAGGCGGAGTAGGTGAAGACGCGAGAGAGGGGGTTGAGGCCGGAGATGGAGCCGATGTTGATGATGGAGCCTTGGACGTCGCGGGAGAGGAAGTAGTTGCCGAAGATTTGGCAGGCTCGCATGACGCCGATGAGGTTGGTGTCGAGGATGCGGTGGAATTCTTCGTCGGTGATTTCGACGAAGGGGGTGGGCGAGTTGACGCCGGCACCGTTGACGAGGATGTCGGCGCGACCGGATTGAGCGATGACGGAGTCGAGGAGGTCGTTGAGGGATTCCCTTTTGGTGACTTCGGCTTCGGCGAAGTAGGCTTTGCCGCCGGTTGATTTGATGGATGCGAGGCGGGCGGCGGCCTTTTCTTCGGAGCGGCCAACGAGAACGATTTCGGCTCCGGCTTGGGCGAGGCCTTCGGCGATGGTTCCGCAGAGTTCGCCGGTGCCACCGATGATGACGGCGACTTTGCCTTCGAGGCCGTAGAGGTTGGTTAGGAAGTTGCTCATGTGTGCTGGGTGTGAGTTTAGGGGTGAGAGTGTGTTTTGCGAGTCTTTAAGATTGGAGGTGGAACTTGAGCTGGGGGGTGTAGAGGTCGGGTTCGAGAAGGAAGGAGTCGTGGCCTTTGTCGGAGTGGACGGTGAGGTAGGTGACGGGGACTTGGGCTGTTTCGAGGTCTTGCACGAGTTCGGCTTGTTCTTCGGGATAGAAGCAGAAGTCGGAGTCGATGGAGAAGACGAGGAAGTCGTGGCCATGCTCTTTGGAAGGGGCGAAGAGTTGGCTGGCCAAGGTAACGTTGGCTTCTTTGAAGGGGTCGTAAGATGACCACATGTCGGCGATACGGAGGTAGGTGTTGGCATCGAAGCGCTGGGTAAACTTCTTGCCCTGGTGGAGCATGTAGGACTGGAAGGGGTCGGTGGTTTGGTACCAGGAGAGCATTTCGGTTTCGGGCCGAACTTCGCGTTTGGCGCGGCGTTCGAAGGCGTCGATGTGGACGAAGGTTTTGTGGGAGATCATGCGGGCGAGGGCGAGGCCGAGGTGGGGGGGTTGTTGGGACTGGTGGTAGTCGCCGCCGTTGAAGTGAGGGTCGTTTTCGATGGCGAGGATTTGCTCGAAGAGCAGGAGGCGGTTGAGGATGGTGTTTTTGTAGGAGGAGGCGAGGGAGATGATTTTGTGGACGCGGGTGGGATGGAGGTTGGCGAAGGTGAGGGCGCAGAGTCCGCCAACGGAGGGGCCAATGACGGCGTGGAGACGGTCGATACCGAGGGCATCGAGGAGGGCGAGAGCAAAGTGAGTTTGGTCGCCGACGGTGATGCGCGGGAAGGAGGAGCCGTAGGGTTTGCCGGTATCCGGGTTGATGTCGGCGGGACCGGTGGAGCCGTAGCAGCCGCCGAGGTAGTTGATGGAGAGGATGCAAAATTTTTCGGTGTCGAGGGCTTTGTCGGGACCGATGAAGTCGTTCCACCAGCCGTGGTGAAGTTCTTCGGTCCAGAGGGGATTTCCGGGAATGTTGGTGTTGATTCCGGCGGCGTGGTGGGAGCCGGAGAGGGCGTGGAAGAGGAGAATGACGTTGGACTTATCCGTATTCGGCTGACCGTAAACCTCGTAAGCGATGCGTGGTGCGGCTAGGGTGGTGCCAGCGGCTACCTGAAGGGAGTCGAGTTGATGGAATTGAGTCTGGACGGGTGTGTCGTTCACGGGTGGTTTTTTCGAAGGAGGCGAGGTAGTGTCGCTGGCGAAGGGTAAGAGAATGATTGCATTTAAGGAATGGCAAGTTGTTTGCGAGGCACTTGCGGCCGGGCGGCAGCGGGTGATTTTTCGGAAGGGGGGGATTCATGAGGGTCGGGAGGGCTTTGCGTGGAAGCATGGGGAGTTTGCGTTATTTCCGACGCGGTTTCATGCGCAGCGGGAGGGGGTGAAGAGAGAGGATTGGGCGGAGTTCGGGGAAGATGGCTTGAGTGAGTGGGAGGAGGGGCAGGTGGTGCCGGTGCGGTGGATGTGTGTGGTGGAGCGGGCGGAGACTTTGGAGAGTTGGGAGGAGATTGTGGCGTTGAGTGGGGAGCATGTGTGGACGGAGGAGGTGGTGCGGGAACGGTTTGAGTGGGAGATGAAGGGGATGAAGGGGGAGAGCTTGCATGTGGCTTGGGTGGAGACGCGAGAGTTGAAGGAGCCGTTGGAGTTGGATTACGCGAAGGGGAAGTACGGGGGGTGTCGGAGTTGGGTGGAGATTTGAGCTGGGTGTTTTCAGTTCACCTGCGATTGTACTCACAAAAGGTGAGGATATGAGTTCGGTTGAGAAGAAAGGATTATTCGAACGCTGGTGGGGCGTTTTCGTGATTATGGTTGTATTGGTGGGGCCGATTATTGGGCTTTTCTGCTCGGCTGTTGTGACATCAGTGATGCCTAAACTGTATGAGAGTTCTGCAGTGGTGGAGCTGATCGTGCCGGATGATTTGGGTCCGGGGAACACGCGGCAGGAATATCTTTCGACCCAGGCAGAGATATTCATCAGTCATCGAAATTTTGAGAGGGTAGCGAAGCGTGTTGAACTCCGCGAGAGATGGGGGCGGGATATGCCGTCAGTTATTGAGGCCTTGGAAGCGATGGTTCAGGTTGAATTCCGGGAGGGAACGTCATTGCTTGGAGTGTCGGTGCGGCAAACTCATCCGCGGGATGCGAGAGAGATTGCCGGGGCCCTTTTGCGAGCTTACCAAGAAATTGTCGACGAGAGGTATCAAGGGGAGATGCAGGAACGCATTGAGGTTCTGCGTTCGGAGGTCTATCGGGTGGAAGACGAGGTGGAGAAAGCGCTCAAGGTCTTCGATAAAGTCCGGCAAATTCGGGAGGAAACAGCTTCAGAGGAGTTCACGGAGGAGGGTGAGATAGGGTCGAGTTATGAGGAGGCCCGATTGAATTACGAAACGAAGCGAGACTTTCATCGTGAACTTGAGCGAGATCTCGCGAGGGAGGAGGTCGCTGCGAAGTTACCGCAAAATGTGATGGTTGTGCATGAGAGACCGGAAGAAGGGAAGTCTCCCGTTTCGCCACAGGTGGAGCGTAATCTGAGTCTTGGGTTTTTGAGCGGTGGATTGTTCGGGCTTTTGCTTGCTTGGCCGACGATGCTCGGCTTTTCGGCGATATCGGCGAAGCGGGGTCAACAAAAGAAGGTAAAGAAGAAGGTGGAGTTGCCGGACTATTGATTGGGGACGGGATTGCTTACTTCAGGTAGATTGTTGAAGAGGGTTTCGAGGTTGTGGTTGCTGTCGGTGAGAATCTTTTCGAGGGTGGGAATGTGGGCTTCGTAGGTGGTGAAGGCGATGAGGCGGGCGTTGGTGGTGGGGGAGGATAGGAAGTTGGGGGAGCGTTGTTGCCAGCCTTGGTAGAGGGTGCTGATGTTCGTGCGTAGTTGATTGATGAGGAGTGATTTGCGATTTCTTTTCTGGGGGGTAGGGAGGTCGGATTGGTAGAGTTCTGCAAGTGCTTCGGTGGTGGAGGTGATTTGGGAGCGGATGAGGGAGCGGCGTTTGAGGCGGAGTTCGTAGTTGGCGAGGGCGGTGTGTTTGTTTTTGGACTTGAGCCAGCGGCGGGTGCCTTCGCGGGCGACGACTTCGGCGAGTGCTTCATTGAGGTCAGTGTTACCAGATTTGTAGTAGCGATGGTGGGTGAGTTCGTGAAAGATGAGTTCGGCGAGGTCGGCTTCGGGGTAGTTGACGAAGGTGTTGAGGATGGGGTCGTCGAACCAGCCGAGAGTGGAGTAGGCGTTGGTGGCGCCGAGGTAGGTTTCGTATCCCTGGGACTGGAGTTTTGCGATGAGTTTTTCAGCGTCTTTGCGTTTGAAGAAGCCCCGGTAGTCTTGTTTGCCGATGATGGGGTAGGTCCAGGTTTTGGGTTCGAGGGAGAGTTCGGGAGCGGCGTAGACGATGTAGGAGAGGTGGGGACGTTTGAGGTCGGCGTAGTGGGCGTAGGAGCCGGATGAGGGGAGGCCGAGTTCGGTTTCGGCGAAGGCGACGAGTTCGCGAGCGAGGCGGAGTTGGGATTTGAGTTGAGGGGGGGAGGAGGGGTTGGCGAGGATTTCGGGGATGGGTTTTTTGGTGAAGATGATTTGGGCCTGACCGCGGGCGGCTTGGGTGTAGTAGGCGATGGTTTGGCAGGAAGAGAGGGTAGCGATGAGGAGGATCAGGAGGCCGAAGGTGAGGCGGGGTCGGCGCAGCAGCATTGCGGAGGGGTTGGGTTGGGCAGAGGAGGTTTTGCGCGGCGGTGCAAGTTGGTCCGACCTGTCGTTATCCTTTGATTTCCAGTAACATTTGGGCGTTGTTGGGGAATTTTTTGAGGAAGAAGAGGAGGCGTTCCATGGCCTCGATTTCGCGGTGGCCGGCGAGGCCGCGGCGGATGAGGTTGATTTTGTGGAGGGTGTGGTCGGGGAGGAGGAGTTCTTCGCGGCGGGTGCCGGAACGAAAGATGTCGACGGCGGGGTAGACGAAGTGTTCGGCGAGTTTGCGGTCGAGGACGAGTTCCATGTTTCCGGTGCCTTTGAATTCTTGGAAGATGGCGTCGTCGGCTTTGGAGTTGGTGTGGACGAGGGCGGTGCCGAGGATGGTGAGGGAGCCGGCTTCGCGGGTGTTGCGAGCGGCGGCGAAGAGTCGGCGGGGCATTTCGAGGGCGCCGGCCATGATGCCGCCGGACTGGATGCCGCGGCCGCGGGATTGGCGTTTGTTTCCGCCCATTTGGTTGTTGTAGGCTCGGGCGAGGCGGGTGATGGAGTCCATGAGGAGGAAGACGTGTTGTCCGCCCTCGACGAGTCGTTTGGCGCGTTCGATGCAGAGTTCGGCGAGGCGGCAATGGTTGCGGGGAGGTTCGTCGTTGGAGGAGGCGTAGATTTCGGCGTCGGGGCACTGGCGCTTGAACTCGGTGACTTCCTCGGGTCGTTCGTCGACGAGGCAGATCATGAGGTGGAGGGTTTCCTCGTGGAGTTCTTGGACGGCTTCGGCGATGTGGAGGAGGAGGGTGGTTTTGCCGGCGCGAGGAGGGGAGACGATGAGTCCGCGCTGGCCGCGACCGACGGGGGCGAGGATGTCGACGACGCGGGTGGTGAAGCGGTCGGGGGTGGTTTCGAGGCCGATGCGTTTGCTTGGGAAGACGGCTTTGAGTTCTTCGAAGTGGGGATGGTTGCGGGCTTCGTCGACGGGGAGGTCGTTGAGGGAGTCGATGGAGACGAGTTGAGGTCCGCGGTTGCCTTGCTGGGCTTTGCCCTTGATGAATTGGCCGGGGCGAAGGGAGGCGGATTGAACGAGGTCGGGGGAGATGAAGACGTCTTCGCGGGATTGTTCGTAGTTGCGTTCAGCGACGCGGAGGAAGCCGAAGCCTTTGGGGGTGCCTTCGAAGAGGCCAGCGACGTCGAAGGGGTCGCCGGAGAGTTTGCTGGCTTGGCGGGAATCGTCGTCGCGATTGCGGTCGTGGTTTCTCTCGCGGTCTCGGTCCCGGCCACGGTTGTTACCTTTGCGGTTGCGATTGCCGTTACGGTTGTCGTTGCGGTTGTCGCGGCCTCCACCGATGCGACCGCCTTTGACGCGACCCATGGGGCGGCCTTTGTTGTCGGTGGGGATGTCTTCGGCGTCTTCGTGTTCGACACGAATGGAGGCTTCGGGAGAGGGTTCGGGGTCTTGAGCGGACTTTTTCATGTTGTCCGGGACAGAGAGGACTTTCCGCGCCGCCTTTTTTGGGGTGGCCCGTTTTTTCGGAGCAGCGGGTTTTTTGGTCGCGGAAGCGTCGTCGTTGTTGGTGGCAACCTCGGTGGGTTCGTCGGCCATAATTTCAGTTGGGGCTTTTGTTAGAGAAGTTCGTGGGCGTGCGTAAAGCTCCGGAGACCGGATGCTGGGAAGCGACTGTGTGAGTTCGGTTTTTCACGCCAGAGTTTGCGTGCGTAGAAGCAACTTGGGTGTGTCGAGAAGGGACTGGTGAAGGTTTGCGAGTGGGATGAAATCCCGAAGGCCCGCGCATGGTCTTCAACAGGGGCGGGAGCGCAAGACGCTCGGCAGCAATTCCCTAAGACCCCGGAGTTATGGCGGAATTTTTGTGGGGTGTCGATTCCTTTTTCGGTCCGCTTTTCGAACTGAAAAGATTGGGAAGTGGGGGTATGTTGGGGGTGTGAAAGTGATTTGGGTGATTTTGGCATTGGTGGCGGGGGTTTTTGCGGAGACGAGTGATGGGGAGGCTGATCAGCGGGTGTTCGGGAAATCGGAGGAGGAGAGTTATCGGGGTAAGGTGGTGTTGATCCGGGTGGGTGAGAAGGATTTGATGAACGAGCAGGCGTTTAAGTTCATGCGACGGACGTTGAGGCGGGTGAATGAGGAAGATGCGGCGGCGGTGGTGTTTGATTTGAAGACGCCGGGTGGTTATGCGGCTTATACTGCGGAGTTGATGATGACGGAGATGGCGGAGTTGAAGGTGCCCTCGTATGCGTTTGTGAATAACGAGGCGACTTCGGCGGGGGCGTTGATTGCGGTGGCGACGGATGCGATTTACATGAAGCCGGTGTCTGCGATTGGGTCAGCGGCGTTGGTGCGGGGGGACGGGCAGGAGATTCCGAAGACGATGCAGGCGAAGCTCGATTCGGCCTATGGTTCGTTCACGCGGTCGGTGGTGAGGAAGAAGGGACATAATGAGGATGTGGTGCGGGCGATGATGTTTACGGATGAGACGTTTTCTTTTGATGGGTTGAAGGGGCCGGAGGGGGAGGAGCTGGATATTTGGATTGGGAGTGATGAGCTTTTGAATCTGACTGGAGAGGAAGCGGTGATGGAATATGAGGGGAAGCCATTGTTGGCGAAGGGTCTGGTGGATTCGGTGGATGAGCTGTTAGATGCGGAAGGGTTAGGAGGGCGCGAGCTGGTGAAGGCGGAGATGACGCCGTTTGAGCGCTTTGCGTATTGGATTAAATTTGTGGGGCCGGTGTTGATTTTGGTGGGTTTGGGAGCGGGTTATTTTGAGATGAAAACGCCGGGTTTTGGGATTGGGGGGGCGATTGCGTTGTTGGCGTTTGCGGTGTTCTTTTTTGGGAATTACGCGGCAGGGAATTTGGCGGGGTATGAGTTGGCGGCGATTTTCGTGGTGGGGTTGCTTTTGATTCTGGTGGATCTGTTTTTGTTTCCCGGGACGTTTGTGATGGGGTTTACGGGGGTGGCGTTGATGTTGGGGTCGCTGATGTTCGCGATGGTTTATCGGTTCGATTATGAAGATGTGA
>JBCCZX010000077.1:0-14118 GCA_039186735.1 Verrucomicrobiota bacterium
AATAACAGCCTCTTCTGGCTCGAAGGAGCGTGAAAAAGTCTTCTCCGCCCTTTTCAGCGCAAGCGGTCCGAGAAAATTTCGGTTGGCATGATCGTCGCCGTAGGCACCAAAGGAAAAATAGCCATCAATCCCATAATGCCGAACCTTCACCTCAGCACCTGCGGCAGTATTTCCGGTTAAGAGTCCCATCGGTATTCCCAGCTCCATAAGCTCTCGAAGAATCGTTTTTCCTCCCTCAAGCAATCGTCCTCCATAACACGGATCCGCGAGATTATACTCTAAGCGCTCAAGGTAATTCTCGAAAAAAAGCGCCGTGCTCTTCTCAGTAGGCTCATAAGCAAAATGCTCATAAACTTTCTCCAGTAAACCCCCGTCTGTAGCCCCGGCTAAATCGAGTTCCGGACCATCGGCCCCAAACACAAGCCGAATGGCCTCGTTGAATGCGGCCAATCCCGCCCCACCAGTATCAACAAGCGTACCGTCCAAATCGAACAGCAAGAGTCTTTCTCGTTTCACTCGCCTTCTGAACTAGCTACGCCGGAATCTTCTTCTCCGTCTTCAAGCTCCTCTTCATCGAGATCTTCAAAATCATCCTCTTCTATCAGATCTCCATGAATCAGTTTAAACCGCCGTTTCCGCTGCTCTTTCGGTAAAGGTGACAGCACCATATTCACAGCACGCCCCGAAATTCGAGGCTCCTGATCACAATGGCCCATACCTTTGGCGTCCTCTTTCACCTTTTGCAAAACCTCCACCCCCAATTCTTTATGCGCATTCTCTCGACCACGAAACTGAAGCTGGACCCGGACTTTATGTCCCGAGTCAAGGAACTCTTCGAGACGACCCATTTTAATGTTGTAATCATGTTCCTCGGTGCGCACACGGAATTTCACTTCCTTCATCTTGGCAACCGATTTCGCTTTATTTTTCTTCAGTTTAGACTGCTCGTAGCGCCATTTCCCGTAGTCAACAATCCGACAAACAGGAGGGTCAACCTTCGCAGCAACTTCAACCAAAGTGAGCCCTCGTTGCTTCGCAGCCGCAACTGCATCCCTGAGATCCATTACTCCAAGCTGCGCTCCGTCAGGGGCAAGGACTCGTACACGATTAGCTCGAATCTTATCGTTGATCCGAATAATCTCCCTCTTCTGCCGTTTTGGTCTTTTTTTCTTAGCGATAAGTCTAGTGGGGTGAAGGTTTTAATCAATACTCACTGAGATTCTGACGGTGTCCTTAATATAGGATTCCAGAAGTCCCAAAATTTGTAGGCGCAACAGTGATAAAGACATCAAAACGTGCGCTGGGGTGCCAAACGGTCAGAGTGACCGCTTTGAAATTTCTTCTCGTATGTTGGAAACAAAATCATCCAAAGACTGAGTCCCGAGATCCTCACGGTCCCGGTGGCGTACGCTAACCTCGTTGTTCTCGACCTCACGTGCGCCTAGGACAAGCATATACGGAACCCGATCCAATCTCGCAAGCCGAATCTTGGCCCCCACTTTGTCCCCTGTTCCGTCCATCCGAACTCTCACCCCTGCCTCGGCCAACGCTTCAACCGCTTTTTGACCGGCCTCGTTGAATTGCTGTGAAATCGGCAAAACCCTTACCTGCTCCGGAGCCAACCAAGTCGGAAATTTACCTGCAAAATGCTCAATCAAAAGTCCTGTGAATCGTTCAAGAGAACCAAAGGGAGCCCGGTGAATCATGACAGGCCGATGAGGCTTGTTATCAGAGCCCACATAACTCAGGTCAAACCTCTCAGGCAAATTATAGTCCACCTGCACCGTCCCCAACTGCCAATCTCGCCCAATCACATCCTTAACCACAAAATCAATCTTCGGCCCATAAAATGCAGCTTCCCCAGGCTCCTCGATAGCATCGACCCCCATCTTCTTCACGGCTTCTCTGAGGGCGTCTTCTGCCTTCTCCCAATTTTCAGGAGAACCCACATACTTATCAGACTCAAGATCCCTCAAAGATAAACGGACTGTGTAGTCTTCCATTCCAAGCGTTCCCAGAACCTTCTTCACGAGTCCCAGACAACCCTGAATCTCATCCGCTACCTGCTCTGGAGTGCAGAACAAGTGAGCATCGTCCTGTGTGAAGCTCCTCACCCGAGTCAAACCGCCCAATTCCCCACTCTGTTCCCAACGGTATACTGTCCCAAACTCAGCCAATCGCACTGGTAAATCTCGATAGCTGCGGTGATCGCTCGCAAAAATCTGTATATGATGAGGGCAATTCATCGGCTTCAACATGAATCCCTCAATCGCGCCCGTCCTCAGCCCGTTCAATAATCGTCCACAATCCGCCCCCTCATCTGCCAAACCTTCCCAAGCATCACGTTCAGCCATAGGCGGAAACTGGCTCTCCTCGTAATAAGGAAAATGACCGCTTGTCCGATAAAGATCCAGCTTCCCAATATGAGGCGTGAAAACTTGATAATACCCCTGACTGTCCAGCTCTTCGGTAATAAAATCCTGCAGCTCTCGACGCACAATTCCTCCTTTGGGTTTCCAAAGCGGCAACCCCTGTCCAACAACTTCAGAAAACGTGAACAGACCCAACTCACGCCCCAACTTCCGGTGGTCCCGTTTTTTCGCCTCCTCCAGACGCTCCAAATGCTCGTTCAACTGCGTCTTATTCGGGAAACAGGTCCCATACACCCGCTGAAGCTGCGGATTACTCTTATCCCCCTTATAAAACGCACTCGCCACACTCATCAACTTGTAGGCCTTGCAATTGCCTGTTCGACCGACATGTGGCCCCGCGCACAAATCCCAAAAATCACCGTTCTGATAAATCGAAATCTCTTCGCCTTCTGGGATCTCGTTCAACAAATCCAACTTAAAAACAGATTCCACCTTTCGCTCAGCCACCGAAGCCAAGCGTCCACTTTTCGCCATCGCCATCGCTTCCTCTCGTGTCACAACCACTTTCACAAAAGTGGCGTTCTCTTTGACCACCTTCTTCATCTCCGCCTCAATCCGCTCAAAGTCCTCAGTCGAAATCCGGTGCTTCAAATCCACATCATAATAAAAGCCACCCTCCACTGGTGGCCCCGCCGCAAACTGCGCATCCGGCCAAATCCGTGCAATCGCCGTTGCCAACACATGCGCGCAGGAATGCCGCAAACGCTCCAAATCCGACATCCCATGCCGCTCTTCCAGGGTCTTTCTGTCTGTCTTTTCCGCCATGCGCTTCCCGCGAAAAACCATTCAAACGTCAGACTTTCAAGCTCGAAGCCTCACGAAACCGTTTCCTTCTCCACGATCTCCCTCACGCGCTTCACCTCCAACGCCTTCCCCGTCTCCACATCCACCTCCACAATCATCCCCCCCAACTCTACTGGCCAACCCGCCATCGGAAAGCGCGTCGGCATACTCGTCCGAAATCGCCAAACCACACTATCGACCTGTCGTCCCAGCACTGAGTGATGAGGCCCGCACATCCCCGAATCCGTCAAAACAGCCGTTCCACCGGGCAAAATCCGCTCATCCGCTGTCTGCACATGCGTATGCGTCCCCACCACCGCTGACACCGTCCCATCCAAATGATGCCCCACCGCGATCTTCTCGCTCGTTGCTTCCGCATGAAAATCCACGAAAATCACTCTCACCCCCTCTTCTTTCAAACGCATCACCTCCCCACGCAAAGCTCCGAACGGATCCTCCAAAGGCGGCTGCATGAAAACCCGACCCTGCGCATGAACAACTCCCACTTTTCCCTTCCCCGTCTCCAGAACCACGCTGCCTGCCCCAACCGTACCTTCCGGCCAATTGATCGGCCTCAGCAATCGCGGCTCGGTCGCAAAATACTCCAATATCTCCTTCTGATCCCAAACATGATCGCCCGTCGTCACCACTGCAATTCCCGCTCTTAGTAAATCAATACACAACTTCGGCGTAATTCCTCTCCCTCCGGCAATATTCTCCCCGTTCGCAATCACGAAATCAATCCGCTCCTCATCACGCAAAGACGGTAGACGCCGGTAAACCGCCTCACGTCCCGGCTCCCCCACAATATCCCCCAAAAACAGAATCCTCAAACCCTCACCCATTCCGTATTGAACCCCAACCCATCCCAAATCGCAACCCTCCCAACGAACACACAGACAAATCTCCCGTCCCAATCCGATTCCCTCCTAAATTCATCTCGTGCAGCGCTCACTTCCCCTCCTCGTCATCTTGCTCCTGCTTTCTGTTGGCCTCTTCTCCCTTCTTCGTCGTCCTGCAGAATCAACCGCAATCGCCCCTCCTCCTCGACTCTCCTCCCTCGCTTTGCCTCCCGATTGGAACCAGCTCAACGCCCTCCCTTCACTCACGAATTCCGAAAACCTCCGTCACTCCCTCAAATCCATCTACGCCCTCCCCAACTCCTCAGAAGATTACTTGGAATTCCGTGACTCCGCTCTCGTCATCCAGCCCCAATCCACCTCCGAAAGCGAGACCTTCATCCTCCCCCTCTCCCTCGCACCATCAGAGGACACCCCCGCTCCCCTTCCGCCCCTCAACCAACTCCACATCGCCATCGACCCCGGCCACATCGGCGGCGACTACGCCATCATCGAACAACGCAACTTCGACCCCACCCCCGACGACCCGAGCGACACGCCTGTCCGTGAAGGTGACCTCACCCTCACGACCGCTCGCCACTTGAAGCCCCTGTTAGAGAATCTCGGCTGCCAAGTCACCCTCCTCCGCGACTCACCCCACCCCGTCACCGACGCCACTCCCGAAGATTTCCTTCCTGAATATCCTGACCGCGCAACCGCCGAAAAACTCTTCTACCGCACTGCCGAAATTCGTGCCCGCGCCCACCTCGTCAACAACATCATCAAACCCCACCTTATTCTTTGCCTCCACTACAACGCCGACGCCTGGAATGGCGAAAACCCCTGGGCGAAAAACAACCACTTCCACATCCTCCTCCACGGTGCCTACATGAAACCCGAACTCGCGCTCGACGATCAACGCTTCGAGATGATCCGCCACCTCCTAACCCAAACCACCGAACGCGCTCTCCCCCTCGCCCGAACAATCTCCGATCACTTCCTCTCCAAAACCGAACTCGTCCCCTACCACTACAAGCCCACCGCCCCCGCCATCCACCTCGACAAGCAACGCCCCATCTACGCCCGCAACCTCCTCGCCAACCGCCTCTACCAGGCCC
The DNA here is from genome assembly GCA_039186735.1 of Verrucomicrobiota bacterium. Classification (GTDB taxonomy): domain Bacteria; phylum Verrucomicrobiota; class Verrucomicrobiia; order Verrucomicrobiales; family Akkermansiaceae; genus Roseibacillus. The sequence continues at coordinate 5,173 of JBCCZX010000077.1, forward strand.
CCACCATCTTCATGGAACCCTACGTCATGAATCACCAAGACACCTTCCACCGCGTTCAACTAGGCGACTACGAGGGACTCCAGGAAATCAACGGCCAACTCAAACCTTCTCTCGTCCGCGAATACGCCCAACTCCTGGCCGAAGCCATCAAAATCCATTACCAAAAATAAACTCAAAAAAACTCTGCGAATCCCCCGTCTCTCTGCGACTCTGCATCAAAGACACAAAATGCAATCCACTCTCCTTATCGCCGGCAATGGCTACCTCGGCCAAGAAGTCTCTCGCCAAGCCCAAGCTCTTGGCATCCCCACCGTCACCCTGAGCCGCACCAGCTCAAATGCCGACCTCGCCTGCGACCTCACCGACCCCGCCCACCTCCAAGCCCTCTCTCAAGACATCCAACCCACCCACATCCTCGCTTCCGCCTCCTCTGGCCGCGGCGGTTCCGAAGCCTATCGAAGCATCTTCCTCCAAGGCACCCGAAATCTCCTCCACTACTTCCCAAACTCTCACCTCACATTCATTTCCTCCACCTCCGTTTACCGCCAGACAGATGGCTCCCTCGTCACCGAAGCCGACTCCACGCCGCCCTCGCTCCTATCATCAACCACATTCCCCCCCACCGAAAAATCCGCCATCCTCCTCGAAGCCGAACAACTCACCCTCGACACCAACGGAACCGCCCTTCGCCTCTCCGGAATCTACGGTCCTCACCGAAGCGTCATCCTCAAAAAACTCCTCTCCGCCGAATCCTCGCTCGAAGAAACCCCCGAAGGCCTCGGCATCCGCCTCATCAACCAAATCCATGTCGCCGACGCCGCCAAAGCCATCCTCCACCTCATCAACACCGAAACTTCCGGCCTCTTCAACATCACCGACAACACCCCCATCACCCAAATCGACCTCCTCACCCAACTCTCCCAAACCCTCAACCTCCCCCTCCCCAACTCCGCCCCCCCAAAACCAACAAAACGCGGTTGGACCCACAAAGCTGTCTCCAACCAAAAACTCCGCGCCACCAACTGGGCCCCCCAATACCCGTCCTTCCTCTCCGCGATCCCGGAAATCCTCCCGACCATCGAAAAATAAATCAAAAAATCCTCTGCGAGACTCAACGCCCTCTACGACTCTGCCACATCTGAACAACATGACCGCCGTCTCACTCCTCCAAAATCTCATCCGCATTCCCTCCGTCAATCCCGATGGAGACCCCACCTCACCACACGCTGGCGAAGCCAAGATCGCCACCCACCTCAAAGACCTCCTCACCCAAAACGGCTTCACCGTAACCCTCGAAGAAGTTCTCCCCGACCGCCCCAACCTCATCGCCCGCTGCCCAGGCCCAGAAAACCGCCCCCGCATCCTCCTCGGCCCCCACCTCGATACCGTCGGCGTCACCGGAATGACCATCGACCCCTTTGCCGCCAAAATCCAAGACGACAAAATCTGGGGTCGCGGCGCCTCCGACACCAAAGGCCCCATGGCCGCCATGCTCATCGGTCTCTTCAACAACCTCGACCACCTCGCCTCCTGCCCCGTCGCCGTCGATTTCGTTGCCTTTATGGGCGAAGAATCCAGCCAACCAGGCTCCAAACACTTCGCGAAACACCACGCCGCCGAATACGAATTTGCCCTCATCGGTGAACCCACCTCGCTCCAACTCGTCCACTGCACCAAAGGCTCACTCTGGGCCACCCTCGAGACCACCGGCAAAGCCACCCACGCCTCCCAACCTCATCTCGGCGAAAATGCCATCCTCAAACTCACTGCCTCCCTCGACCTCCTCAACCGCAAATTCACCAATCGCCTCGCCACTTACACCCACCCCACCCTCGGCCACTCCACCCTCAATATCGGCACTATCACCGGCGGCACCCGCCCAAATATCGTTCCCGATCACGCCTCAGCTCAAATCGATATTCGAACCACCCCTGACCTGGGAGAAGCCGGCGGCGCCCAACAACTCCTCCAAGCCTTCATCGTAGAACAAAAACTCCCCCTCACCATCACCCACTCCTCCGAGGCTCCACCCATGGAAGTCCCTTCCCGGAACGACTGGCTCCAAAAGACCCAAACTCTCCAACCCTCAAGCAACCTCGTTGGAGCCCCTTGGTTCTCAGATGCCGCTCACCTCACCACCGCCGGTCTCCCCTCAGTCTGCATCGGCCCCGGCTCCATCGACCAAGCCCACACCGCCGACGAATTCATCTCCATCCAAGATCTCGAAGACGGCGCAAACTGGTTCTCCCACTGGCTCGCTCAACTCTAGACTTCCGACAAAATTCGCTGTCGTCCCCACTCACTTCGCGAGACCTCTGGAGGATGAACCAACCGGTCCACGCACTTCTCCCACTCATCCCATCCCTCGATAATCTCAACCTCGATTCGCAAAAAATAAATCGGAACTTCCGACTCCGTCGGCCGCGGGAAGCGCACCGCATCCTTCTCCGTTGTCACCACAAAATCCACATCTCTTCGCTCCGCCCGATCCAAAAATCGATCCACATCCTTCAAAGGAAAAACCTGATGATCTCCAAAGGTCTTGTGAAATTCGACCTGCGCACCCTGCTCCTTGAGTAGCACCTCAAAACTTTCCGGCACCGCTATCCCACTAATCGCTCCCACAAACCGCCCCTCAAGATCAGAGAGCTCCACGCGATCCGTCGCATCAAAAATATTCTCCAAATACTGTGGCACATGACTGGTTTGGATAATCGGCGCCGTCTGGTTATACTTCTGCAACCGCTTCACCTCCTCAATCGTAAGCTCCCCCTCGCAGCGAGTAACAAAAATATAGTCCGCTCGACAAAGATTCCTCGGCGGCTCACGCAGCGTCCCCCTCGGCAAAAGCGCTTCCGTCCCGAAAGGATTCCGCGCATCCACCAATACGATATCCGTAGTATGTCCTAGCCGGAGATACTGCAGCCCATCGTCAAGCAGAAGAATATCTGCGTCCAATTCCTCTACCGCCCAACGCGCCCCCTTCACCCGGTCCCGGTCCACCACGACCCCCACCCCCGGACACAAATTCTTCGCCAACATAAACGGCTCGTCGCCCGCATACTCCACCGCAAGACGCACCCGCTCACCATCACTCACCACCTTCGGGAAATCTCCAGGCTCCTCCTCTCGTCGCCCATGCCAAACTTGTCGCTCCTCCAATTTCTGGCTCTTATACCCCCGACTCAAAATCACCGGCTTGCGCCCACGCTTCAACAGCTCCCGTGCGAACAATTCCACCACCGGCGTCTTGCCGGTTCCCCCAACCGTCAGATTTCCAATACTCACCACTTTCACCCCGAACATCGCTGGCTCCTTCACCCCCTTCCGAAACAACCACAACCTCCCATCAACAATTCTCCCGAACATCAGCGAAAACACCCGCATCACTTTTCGCGTCACAAAAGCCCAAAACCCCTTCTCCCGACCGAAAATCACATCGGCTCCCCACTTCTCGAAATCCTGACCCCAACTCGACAAAAATCCTCTCTTCTACTTCAAACGCTGCACCGCTCGCAAAAAACCAACACGCGCTTTCTCTCGCCATTCAAGGGAATGCTCAACATCCTCCTGAAAGAATGCAGGATAATCTGCCTTCCGAGGAAGATCCTCATTCATCTTTCGCGCAACCGTTTCGAAGCGGCCTAAAAATCGTCGACTCAAGTCCCTTCGACTCATCCGGGCATTGGAACTCGTCAACTCGTAATGAAAGTTGAGTAAGTCGACCGCGAGCGGAATGCTCTGATTCATCACCAAAATCTGTTGAACCGTATAATCACCGGCAACTCTTCGCTCAATATTCAAGCCGTCCTGGTGAAATTGAATTTCAGATAAGGCCCGTATGAAACGAGTTCTGGCATCAAAGGACTTCAGGCGCTGCCGGGCAGAAAGAAAAAGACCGAGTGTACTCTCTTCCCAATTCAGCGTTCGATTGAGCCTCAACGCAATTGAGCGCACCTTTCCGATCCCCTCTTCCTCCTTCCATAAATCGCGTTGACCAGAATGCGATCGTGAAACGACCGCAACAACCCTCCCAGAAGCATTCACCAAGACCCCTCCCAAAACTGGGGGCAAAAACGCGTTCGAAATAGGAAAACGCGTTTCGTGGGCTGACCGAAATACAATTTTCCGCTCAAAAAAGTCCCCCTCGAGAGTAATTCCAAGCACCAAACCACTCCCTTGAACTTCCGCCTCACCTCCTCCTCCCGGCTGCAAGTCCAAGGCATTCTCAACCGATTCGAAGACCTCCAAACGCGCAAGATTCAACCCTCGAATAGTCTCCAGCTTTCCAAATCGAGACCATTCCTTCCCATCAAAACCACGAATTTTCAGTGAATCCCCCCGATCGAAAACCTCCGCAGCGGTGTAAAGATACGTCGTAATCCCATCCCTTGCAAAAAAACCGCAGCCCAACTCTCCTTCCGTCTCGATAATGACCAACCCTCGCTTGAGCTCCTTCCCTGCACTCGCCAAAAACTTCTCCTGCTCACGTCGCGCATTCTTAGCTTTCTGATGCGCACTTGGCGCTCGTTGAACAGACCCACCCTCTTCCTCATCTCTCGCATAAGGCGAGCTCAATGAAGCGAGCCAACTCTCCCTCGCAGCATGAACAGCTTCACTCTCCTCCCGAGTCTTCAAAAAAAATCGCTCTTTCCAACTCTTCGGGGCAACGTCTGCTTTCAGTGTGGCAAAACCGTTACTGTGTCGCACTTTGACCTCACTTTCGCTCACACTCGTAATCAAGACCCCTCTCAAACCGCGACCGCCTACCTCCACAAGCTCGTATTCTTCACCAACAGCCTTCTCTCTCACCTGAGCTTCATACTTCTCCTGATAAGCATCGAACTCCTTCCGGAGCTCTCTCAACATCTCCTCAAGCCGCAACCGTTCTTCTTCCAATTGTTCAGACTGCTCAACCTTCTCCTTGGCCCCTTCGAGTTCTTGTAAAAGCCGTAGATTCTCCTCCGCGACAGCCTCGTATTGCCGAAGCTCCCCACGCCTCTTGTCGAGCGACTCGTACAAGTCTTCCACCTCAAGCTCCAACTCTTTCACTCGTCGATTGGCTTCCTCGTCCTCGAAACATCCACTCAACAGTCCGCCAAAAACCAAAATCCCCACCAATTTCCACTGCATAACCTTTATTTAATCCCACGTTTCCCTCAGCCAAGCCCATTCTCAGGCCTTTTCCGGTCACACCCTTGCCAGCTCCGGCCCTTTCCGCTATGCCCCAGCTCATGCCTGTTGCGACACCAGAACAATACCAGGATATGCTCAATGCTGCTCAAGAGAACGGCTACGCCTATCCAGCCATCAATATCACGTCTCTCGCAACCGCGAATGGTGCCCTCAAGGCCTTCGCCGATGCCAAGTCCGACGGCATCATCCAAGTCTCCACTGGCGGTGGCCAGTTTGCTTCCGGACTCAACGTCAGCGACGCCGCCTTCGGCGCCATCGTCCTCGCCGAAGCCGTCCACCGCCTCGCCGAAAAATACGATATCCTCGTCGCCCTCCACACCGACCACTGCCACCCCGCAAAAGTCGATTCCTTCCTCCGACCCCTCCTCGACGCCTCTCGCGAACGCATTGCCGCCGGCAAAGGCCCCCTCTTCCAATCCCACATGTTCGACGGCTCGGTCGTCGATCTCGATGAGAATATGAAAATCTCAGCCGAACTCATCAAGGAATGTGCTGAACTCAATATCATCCTCGAAGTCGAAGCCGGCTGCGTAGGTGGAGAAGAAGACGGACACGACACCTCCGGCCTACCCGCCGAAAAACTCTACACCACACCCGAGGATATGATGCAGGTCTACGAAACCCTCAATCCCCTCGGGCGCTTCATGTTTGCGGCCACCTTCGGCAACGTTCACGGCGCTTACAAACCGGGCGCTGTAAAACTCAAACCCACCATCCTCCGCGACGGACAAAAAGCCGTCACCGATAAATACGGTGCTGAAGCCGAAATGGACCTCGTCTTCCACGGAGGCTCCGGCTCATCCCTCGAAGAAATCCGCGAAACCCTCGACTACGGCGTCATCAAAATGAACATCGACACCGACACCCAATACGCCTTCACCCGCCCCATCGTCACTCACATCTGCGAAAACATCGAAAGCGTTCTCAAAATCGATGGCGAAGTCGGCAACAAAAAAGCCTACGACCCGCGCAGCTACCTCAAAAAAGCCGAAGAATCTCTCTCTGCCCGCCTTCAACAAGCCTGCGACGACCTCCGCTCAACCGGCAATACCATCTACAAGGCCTAGTCGCCAAAACTCATTCCAATCGCACGCGCTGCCCCGACCATCTCCCCTTCGGGATCAACCGTCCGGATGTGCTGAACCGCTTCCACAATCGGCACGGAATCCACATGATACGATTGGTAACTCACCATCCGCCCAAACTGTCCTTCACTGGCCAGCTTCACCGCCATCACCCCAAAGCGGAGTCCCAAAATCCGGTCCAGTGCCGTCGGCCCTCCCCCACGCTGTAAGTGCCCAAGAGTGCAAGCTCTCGTTTCCTTACCCGTCTTCTCTTGAATTTGGTCCGCCACCATCTGCCCGATTCCTCCCAACCTCACCTCTCCCCCGTGCTCATTTTCTTTCGCCACCAACCCGTCTGGCAACTTCGCACCTTCTGCCACCACGACCAATGAGCTGTGATGACCTTGCGCCTCCCTCAACCGAATAAAATCTGCCACCTTATCCATATTGAAGTTGATCTCCGGCAACAAAACCACATTCGCGCCACCAGCCATCCCCCCCCACAGCGCAATCCATCCCGCATGCCGCCCCATCACCTCCAAAACCATCACCCGCTTGTGGCTCGACGCCGTCGTATGCAATCGATCCAACCCATCCACCACCGAAGTCACCGCACTATCAAACCCGAAAGTCATTGCCGTCGCCTCAAGATCATTATCGATCGTTTTCGGCACCCCGATGATCGGCCATCCATCCTCGAACAACTGATGCCCCGTCGTCAATGAACCATCTCCCCCCACCACCACCAGCGCACCAATCTCAAGCTGATCGAGCGTCTTCTTCGCCTTGTCGATAATCTCCTGAGGTACCTTTGCCACATCTCCTGCCCCGACTTTCGCCGCAAAATTCCCCTTGTTCGTCGTCCCGAGAATCGTTCCACCAAGCTTGAGAATTCCCGCCGTATCCGAACGCTTCAAAAATTGGAAATCCCCCGGCGGCAACAACCCTTCAAAACCATCCCGAAAACCAACCACTTCCCAACCCTTCTCACTCGCCGCTCCCACCACCCCGTGAATCACGGCGTTCAGCCCCGGGCAATCGCCCCCACTATTCAAAATCCCAATGCGCATAACTTTTCGGAGAATCACCCCCTCTCGCGCGCATCCAAGCACTACAGCCGCGGAACCGAAAGAATTTCCTGCGGCTGGGTGACAGCAATCGCTCCCGGGACCGACAAAGCCTCATAACGCCCCCAACCCGTCTGAATCAGTTCATTCGCACGTCCTTCCCGGTTAGGACTCTTCAAAATCACCGCAATCAGTCTCCTCGGAGTCACGCGCGAACGCCCGTCTGGCAACCTCTCCACCAAAGCCGACTGGTCTGCCGAAACCATCAAACAAGGGCCAGCCTCTGGCGTCTGTCCCTCCTTAATCCCATTAATCCCAAGTTGGCCGAGCATCGGATGAGTATTCTGAACCCGGAATGCCACTCGCTGCCCACCCCGCAAATACCCGATCGCTCGCGACCTCTGCTTCACATAAAAAGCAAATCCAGAGTTCCGCATCGCATGAATTCCAAGCCGCGCCATATCCTCCGCACTAGAACGCCCCAACTGCCCTGTCAGCTCCATTCCATGCGCATTGTAGAACTGCGTCCGCGTCATCCCCAATGCCCTTGCCAAACTGTTCATCTCACCCACAAAAATCTTCACCGGTTCCCCTAAACGTCCCCGCCTCTGCGCGAGCATTGTTCCCACATGCGTCGCCAAAGTCTGCGCCGCAACATTATCCGAACCCAACAACATCGAATACAACCCATCCCGCAGCTGAATCTGATCTCCCGGTTGCATCCCCATCGGATTCGACCCTCCAAGATAAGCCGCTTCAGGAGGAACGACCGCGAGCGTATTCAAACTCGTCCCCGTCGCCTCAGCCCAATCAAACACCACCATCGCCGTGGCCACTTTGGTCAAACTCGCCACCGACCGGCTTCCACGCGCATTAAATCCTCCCAGCACCCTCCCCGAATGGGCTTCCACCACCACATAAGCCTCCCCTCCAGTATCCGATGCTGCCGAACCGCCCACCCCGCCCGTAGGACCACAAGACTGACTGATAATCAGGCAGCAACACAGAAACGCGAACTTGAGGACAAACTTCACAACGCCAACTCCAATCCAACAAAACGCACGCGCAAGTCAAAAAGAACGGAAACACCCTTCCGCCTTGCGGAACAAAACTCCTTAAACTAGAGTCTCGCCAGCCGAGCGCTGAAAAACGATGCAACTCCCCACTGGCCATAGCTCCTTTGCTCCGACGCCAGCGTGGGCTCCAACGGTCCCCCCGACAGCTTGCTCTGTCACTCCGACCGCTCGACAAAATGCATCCGAGCTTCCCTCGGCTAACAAGAAACACACCACCGGGGCCGTCGCCCAATTCAATCAAACCCATTTCAGAGAGAGCGTTCTCGAATCCCCCGCTTCTGCGGCTTTCTTGAGTTTCTGGCCCTCGGCCATCACTCGACCATCTCTCAAATCTAGGCGCGCGTCCCGGTTCAAAAATAAGAACCGAAGACAACATGTCCGAAAACAACTCGAATCGAAACCGAAACCGCTCACGAGGCGGTCGCAACCGCCGCGGCGGTCAGCGCAATCGCAATCGCAACAACAACCAGTCTGCCGGAAATTCTCAGCAGAACCACCCGCAACGGCCTCGTCGTCGTCCCCGGCCCAAGCCTCTCACCTTCT
>JBCCZX010000078.1:0-14075 GCA_039186735.1 Verrucomicrobiota bacterium
ACTTCTACCGCCCCGACTACCGCCTCTTCGGCACCCTCTCCGAAAACAACCTCGACTCCCCCGCCTTCGGCATCGTGAACTCCTACACTGCCATCTCCTTCCCCAACTACCTCTGGCGAACCTGTGAACTCGGCTTACGATTCTACAGCGGAAGTCCCTCGTGGTATGACGGAAAAGACTTTCCGCCAGATCTTTCAAATCTCGCCGCCATCGCCAGCAGCATCCCGAACCTCCTCGATCACCTCTCCATTCTCTACTGTGCCGGCACCCTCGGAGCCGAAAGCCGCTCCACCATCACCGCTGCCCTCCAAGGCGAATCCGATCTCACCGAACGAGCCCGCCTTGCAGCCTATCTCGTCCTCATGTCCCCCGAAGGCACCTGCACAAAATAAAAAAACGCCGGGGTTAGAGCACACCTTGCCGTAGCTTAGTCATGTTTCGCTATCAACTCGATCACTGCGTCCTCTGTCACTTCTCTTCCGGCCAACGAACCCACCACTTCCCGATCGCGCAAGACCATCACTCGCTGACAGACCCGAACCACCTCTTCCATCTCTGAAGAAATAAACACAATCGCCATCCCTTCCTCCCGCAACGACTCCATCAAATTCTCAATCTCACCCTTCGCCCCCACATCAATCCCCCGCGTCGGCTCATCCACAATCATCAAACGCGGCTTCATCGCCAGCCAACGCGCCAACAACACCTTCTGCTGATTTCCCCCCGAAAGCGTCCCCACCCGGGTTTCGCGGCCCGGCGTCTTAATCTTCAACGCCTCAATGTAATGATCAGCCAGCTCATTCTGCTCACTACGCGAAAGCATCTTGAAGATCCCCTGCCGCGCCTGCAAGGCCAGCACGATGTTCTCTCTCACCGACAAATTCAAAACCAAACCCTCCACCTTCCGATCCTCAGGACAGAACGCCAGTCCCCCCGCAATCGCCGCCTTCGGCTGACCTTGCTGCAGAGACTGACCATCCAATTTCAACTCCCCACTCGTCGCTTGGTCCACCCCGAACATCAACCGCACAGACTCCGTCCGACCCGAACCTAACAGCCCCACCAAACCCACCGTCTCACCTTCCCCGATCTCAAAATCAAACGGCGCAATCGCTCCTCTCCTTCCCAACTCCTGCGCCTCAAAGAACGCCTCCGGCTGCTCCCCCTCCTCCGCCGACACCTGACTCTCCTCCAGCTGCTTCACCTCCTCACTCGTCCGCCCCAACATCTGCCCAATCAACTCAAGTCTGGGCAACTTCTTCGTCTCCGACACCCCCACCAAAGCCCCATTCCGCAAAACTGTGATCCGATCCGTAATCCGATAAACCTGATCAAGAAAATGGGTCACAAAAACAATTCCCATCCCCTCGCTCCTCAACCGCTCCAAAACTTGGAACAACTCATCCACCTCTTGCTCATCCAAGCTCGCCGTCGGCTCATCCAGAATCAACAACCGCGCATCCAAATCAATCGCCCGTGCAATCGCCACCATCTGCTGAATGGCCACACTGCACTCACATAGCTCTTTCGATACCTCGACGTTCAATCCCAACCGGGCCAAGGCCTTCCGCGCACGCCCCTTCGCCGCCTTCCAGTCAATCAAACCAAACTTCTTCTCCTGCCGGCCTAGCACAATGTTTTCCGCCACCGACAAATGAGGAATCAAATTCACCTCCTGAAACACCGTACTAATCCCCAACTTCTCCGCCTCCACCGGCGCAGAAACCGAAATTTCCTCCCCTCCAAACCGAATCACCCCCCCATCCCGCGCATGCACCCCCGTCAGCACTTTGATCAAAGTCGATTTCCCCGCACCGTTCTCCCCCATCAAGGCGTGGACCTCGCCCGCCCGAACAGAAAAGTCCACATCCGAGAGCGCCTTCACGCCCGGGAAGGTCTTGCTGACGCCTTTGACCTGAAGCAACTCCTCCACGGGCAAAAAAACGGCCTTAGTATTTCCGGCTATCAATCACATCCGCTGCCACCGATTGGTCGAATACCTCGTCTTTCACCATCGTGACCTTCGGAATCGTCTCCCCAGCCAAAATCTTCTCAATCGCATCAAAGGCTGCAGGACCCTGCAACGGATTACACTCGACCGTACAATTCAACTTCCCAGCCACCATCGCTTCGAAAGCCGCCTTCACCCCATCAATCGAAACCAAAATGATGTCCTGCCCAGGCTTCTTGCCCGCCTCTTCAATCGCCTGAATCGCACCAATCGCCATATCGTCGTTGTGCGCATAAACCACTTCGATTTCATCACCATGTTTTTTCAACAAGGCCTCCATCACTTCCTTCCCCTTGCTCCGACGGAAATCTCCACTCTGCGAAGCAATAATCTCAATCCCGGGATGATCCTGAATTGCATCACGGAACCCCTTGTAACGATTCACCGTCGGCGAAGCTCCCGGCGCCCCCTGCAATTCCACCACTTTCGCCCTTCCATCCACCTTCTCCACCAGCCAGTCAGCCGCCTTCACCGCTTCCTCATAAGTATCTGCACCGATATATCCCTCGTAAAGGGAATCATCCGACTGAATCGACCGGTCCAAAATCAAAACCGGAATCTTGGCCTGCTGTGCCTTCTTCAAGACATTGTCCCAACCAGTCTCCACAATCGGAGCGAGGATAATCGCATCCACCCGCTGCAGGATGAGCGAGCTAATTCCCTGAATCTGATTCTCCTGCTTCCCTTGCCCATCCACGAACTTCAGCTCATAACCTCGCTTCTCCGCTTCTTCCTTCACCGAATCCGTGTGCGCCTTCCGCCAATCCGAAGAAGCTCCACCCTGCACAAAGCCAATCACCGCTTTCTTTTCTCCCCCTGTTTCTTCTCCCGACTTGCACGCCACCAGCCAGCTGACCCCAATCAGTCCCAAAATCGTCAAAAAAATCCGTTTCGTTGCCATATCTCAAATCCTGTTGCGTGCCCTTTCTAAACTACCCTTCCAGCGAGTCAACCTGTCGTCATTCACTTCTCTTGAAGTGCCTCTGTTGCGGCCTTTATCCGCTTCCGCTGCTCTCCATTCAAACCATGCCGAAAATAAACCTCCGGCTTGTAGTAAGCATGATGCTTCTTCATCACCGGATCATGCACATCTCGACTGAGGTCACAGTCGAACCTCAACAAAATTGAATGCTGCTTGCTCCAATCCCCCGTGTAGTTCGTCAAATGGCACAAGCCCCACGTAATCCCCCGGCCGTCCGTCGTATTCGTAAAAGCATCCGGCACGAATGGCCCGCCCGCCGGCGGCATCAACTCCGTGATCGCCTGAATCTCAAAATTCACCCAATCCTCCGCATACTGAATCGTATAGTGCTCGTTCCCGTCGCGAATCACTAATGCCGCCACTCCTTCCTTGAAGGGAAACAACGTCGTTTCGTGCCCGGAGTTCAACAGCGGATTCAATGGATGCTTCTCAAACGGTCCCAGTGGATTATCCGCTATCGCCAAGCCATGCATCCGAATCAAATCCGGCCGCCCATTCGCATCGGATTTGTAATAAATGTAAATCTTCCCGTCATGGACCAAGGGATAAGGGTCATGAATCGAATACTGATCCCACTCCCCTGGCGCCCCGTTCGGAATCACAATCTTGTTGTAGGGCGTCCACGGTCCATCCGGCGAGTCAGCCCACGAAACCGCAACCGGACAATCATCCCCCCGTGTCCCACTCGCCTCCATAAATCCCTGATAATAGAGGTAATACTTCCCTTCCCACTTAAGGATGTCTGTCGTAGTCACCGACCTCCAACCAACATTCGGCTTTGGCGGACGAGGCACCGCTACCCCTTGCTCTTCCCAAGTAAACCCATCTTCACTAGTCGCATACCAGATATCCGCTAAGTCCCAGTCCGCCGAAGCAATCTCATCCGTCGCCTCTTTCGCCCGTCGCAAACCGACCGGCGGAGTCTTGGTCTCCCGCCTCGTATACCAAACATAATACTTCCCGTTCTCGTAGATGATTTTCGATGGATCGCGCCGCGAAATCGTCCCGTCATGGCCATTGTAGTCCAGCCCTTTCAGCTGCGTATACTTGAACTGCGAAAACAACTCATTCTTCTCGGGCTTCTCCGCCGGATAATCCGTGTAAAGCCGCTCCATCGCCGCACTCAACGGCCGATCCGGCTTCTCCGCCGGCAACACGAACGGAAAGCCCTTCACTTCTTGGTCACTATCAGCCTTCTCGCTCTCCTGCCCCCAAAGAGCTCCAGCACTCAAAAAAGCGAGCCCGAGTCCCACAGCACAAACAAACGCCGACGATTGTATACAATTCACTTTTGACATCCTGCATCCTCAATACGGGATGTAAAAGAATTTGTTGCTCAACAAATCAACAACTCAACGGGCACGCTCCGGATTCTGCCGCTTGCGTCCCAAACCCTGCCGAAAATAGACCTCCGGCTTATGCCAAACTCCCGTGCCTTTAAAAAACGGATCATCCACGTCGAGACTCAAATCACAGTCAAACCGCGCCAGAATCGAATGCTGCTTCCCAGGCCCGCCCGCGTTCGTAAAGTGGCTCAATCCCCACGTGATTCCGCGCCCGTCACCAGAATCAGTGAAGGCATCAGGCGTGTAGGGTCCCCCGGCAATCGGCACCAAAGAAACACAAGACATGATCTCAAAGTTCACTCCGTCCTCAGCATATTGAATCGTCTCGCGCTCATTCCCATCCTTGATCACGATCGACGCCACTCCTCCTTTGAACGGAAAATACGTGGTCTCATGCCCCGAATTCGCAACCGGATTTAAAGGATGCTTCACAAACGGTCCCAACGGATCCTCTGCAATCGCCAAACCATGCCCAACGGCATACTGATTCCGGATATCAGGCCACTTGTTGTAAGCCGCTTTATAGTAAAGATAGATCTTTCCTTGGTAGACGATCGGCTGCGGATCATGGGTCGCATCCTGATCCCATTCTCCTTTCTTCCCGAAGGGAATAACGGAATCCCCTTCATGCTTCCAAGGCCCTGCAGGCGAGTCCGCCGAAGAAACTGAAACCGGACACCAATCCCCTCTCAAGCCGCTGGGTTCCGAGAACGCCTGATAATAGAGATAATACCGTCCCTTCCAAATCAGGATATCCGGTGTGCAGACAGACCGCCATCCCGGCTTCCCCTTTTCCGGCCTTTTAATGGCCACCCCTTCTTCCTTCCACTCGAAACCATCGACACTCGTCGCATACCAAACCTCCGCGAGATCCCAGTCAGTCGATGGAATTTCGTCCGTGGCCTCCGCCGCATTGTGCCATCCAATTGGTGGCACCTTCGTGTCACGCTTGGTATAGTAAACATAGTAGACACCATCCACGAGAATCGGTCGCGACGGATCTCTCCGGGTAATTGTCCCGTCCCCCTCATTGTTCTCCAAGCCTTCAATTCGCGTATACTTGAACTGCGAAAAAAGCTCGTTGTCCTGCACTCGGGGTGCCGGATAATCAAACATCCGCTCGATAGCCGAACTCAATTCCATATCGGGTTTCACCTCCGGCATTTTGTGCGGGAAAACCCTCTCGTCGGCCTTCAGTCCGACCACGGAGATTCCCAAAACAACTCCCAGCAGCAGCGACTGATTCCAATACCTTTTCATCGATTCCAAATACTCGATTCTCTGCGCAATCTTGCAATATTATTTAAATTTATCCGTTCTCAAAAAACCACTTACCAGCCCCTTCGGAGCAAATTGCATACAATCTGTCGTCTTCAGCCTTGTCGAAACCGCCATCCAACTCCTAACGTCTCTCCAAAGCTCAAGTGCAACCAAAACCCATGAAAGTAACACCAAATCTGCTCCTCTCCATCGCCACAATAGCCGTCACAACTCTCCCCAACTTCGCCCACTGTGGCGGTTGCGAGAAAAAAGAAGAGAAAGTCGAAATCACCCAGGAACAAATCGACCATCTCGGCATCACCAACCCCGACAGACTTAGCGCCGCCTCAAAGCGCGCCCTCCAATGGCCCGACATCGGCAACGAATGGTTCTTCGAGCACCGCGTCCACGACCTCAAGGGCGACCTCGCCTACGAAGAAGGCGTCGTCCGCCGCGACCCCAGTGCCCTCATCAAGGTCGATGGCAAATACTTCGTCTGGTACTCCCGCAGCACCGGCAAAACCGACGGCTTCGGCGGCGACATCGACAACGAAAAAGTCTTCCCTTGGGACCGCTGCGACATCTGGTATGCCACCTCCGACGACGGCCTCACTTGGAAAGAAGAAGGCCTCGCCGTCCCTCGCGGAGAACCTGGCGCCTACGACGACCGCTCCGTCTTCACCACCGAAATCATGGTTTGGGACGGCAAATACTACCTCTGCTACCAAACCGTCAAATCACCCTACAACGTCCGCGTCAAAAACCAGGTTGGCCTCGCTTGGGCCGACTCCCCGCACGGCCCTTGGACCAAAAGTGAGGAACCCATCCTCAGCCCCGCCGACAACGGCATCTGGGAAGGCGAAGAACAAAACCGCTTCATGGTCAAAAAGAAAGGCGACTTCGACAGCCACAAAGTCCACGACCCCTGCATCATCCCCTACAAAGGAAAATTCTACCTCTACTACAAAGGCGAACAAATGGGTGAGCAGATCACCTTCGGCGGCCGCCAAATCCGCCACGGCGTCGCCATCGCTGACAACCCCAAGGGCCCCTACGTGAAATCCCCCTACAACCCCATCAGCAACAGCGGACACGAAATCTGCGTCTGGCCCTACAACGGCGGTATCGCCTCCCTCATCACCACCGACGGCCCCGAGAAAAACACCGTCCAGTGGGCACCCGATGGCATCAACTTCGAAATCATGGCCGTTGTCAAAGGAGCCCCCCACGCCATCGGACTCAACCGCGCTGCCGACAACGAAAAAGAACCCACCGAAATCCTCCGCTGGGGACTCACCCACGAATACAAAACCTGGGACTGGCAATACATCCGCGGCTTCAAAACCCGCCGCATCGAACAACACGTCGCCAAAGGCGCCACCGGCACCAAGAAAAACGCCAAGGTTGAAGACAAAGTCGAAGAGAAGTAAGACTCCTCAACGCACACCACCATGCTCGACCGCATCCTCGCCAAACGCATCGTTCCCGTCGTCGTCCTCGATAAAGCTAACGACGCCGAACCCCTCGCCGAGGCCCTCCTCGCCGGCGGCCTCGACATCATGGAAATCACCTTCCGCACCGATGCTGCCGAAGAATCCATCAAGCGCATCGCCAACCGTTTTCCCGAAATCCTCGTCGGCGCAGGCACCCTCCTCACCGACGAACAAGTCGACCGTGCTAGAAATGCCGGTGCCGTCTTTGGCCTCGCCCCTGGACTCAACCCCTCCACCATTGCCAAAGCCCGCTCCCTCGACCTCGCCTTCTCCCCCGGCGTCATGACTCCCAGCGACATCGAACAAGCCCTCGCCCTCGACTGCTCCCTCCTCAAATTCTTTCCCGCCGAATCCGCAGGCGGCGCCAAAATGCTCAAAGCCCTCGCCGGCCCTTACGCCCACACCGGCCTCAAATTCATCCCCACCGGCGGCATCACTTCCTCCAACCTTCAATCCTACCTCCAACTTCCCGTCGTCGCCGCCATCGGAGGCTCGTGGATGGTCGCCAAAAACCTAGTCAACGAAGGCAAATGGGCCGAAATCACCTCCCTCACCAAACAAGCCCTAGCCACCGCCCAAGCCTGACCAAGGAACGCGGAGCACCAGCTCCGCAAAAAACATCAACAAACTCACGTAACCCAAACTCCCAAACCCCTCCCAAAACCAAAAAAATCTGCGCCGAATCCGCATAAACCTGCGTGATTAACAAATAACATCAACGACCCAGCCAAATGAATCCGCCTCCCGAACCCCGCCGCGACTTCTTCAAAAAAACCGTCGCCACCTCCCTCGGCCTCGTCGGAGCCAACTCCCTCTCCCAAGCCCAAACCTCACCAACAAGTTCTAAGCCTGCTGCGGCCGAACCCCAGCCCATCTGGAAGAACCGCCACCCCGACATGCACTACCGCATGCTTGGACGCACCGGCATGATGATCTCCGAAATCGCCTTCGGAACCTTCCCCTACGAAACCCCCGACATCTTCCCCCACTTCGACTCCGCCATCGAAAAAGGCATCAACTACTTCGACTGTGCCTTCGCTTACGGACAAGGCCGCGTCGAAACCAACCTCGGCAACTACTTCAAACAAAGTGGCAACCGCGAAAAAGTCTTCCTCACCACCAAACTCAGCGCCTACAACCGCGCCGGCGCTCTGCGAAAGATTTTCGAGGGACTTCCTCAAGCCAAACAAAAGCAACTCCGCAAGAAAGCCGACGACCTCATCGAAGAACGGATGGTCCTTCGACCCGGCTATCACTTCAGCTACTTTGGTGGCCAAAGCGCTCAAATATCCAAACACTACCTCGCCTCAATCGTCTTCGAAGAATATGGCCTCGATGAAAAAACGAGGGAAAACATCAAGCGTAGCGCCCGCAAAAATCTCGCAGCCTCCCTCGAACGCCTCCAAACCGACTACGTCGACGTCCTCTTCCTCCCCCACGGCGCCGCGGCTCCTGACCTGGAAGACGAAATCATCGCCGAACTCTTTGCAGAATTCAAAGGAAAGGGCCTCATCAAAGCCTCCGCCACCTCCTTCCACAACGACGTCGCCGGCAACCTCACCGACGCCTATCAACTCGGCTACTACGACGCCGCCATGTTCGCCTACAACATCGCCAACCACGCCGCCGTCGACCCCATCATGCTCGACGCCAAAAACTCCGGCATGGGCCTCCTCGCCATGAAAACCGCCAAACTGTTCTTTCTGCCAGACCAGCCCGCATGGATTCTCGAAAAACTCAACGCCACCTACCCCGGCGACCAACTCTCCCCCTTCGCCAAATCCTACCACTGGGCCCTCCAAAACCCCAACCTCACCGCCTGCGTCTCCCAAATGGAAGACGAAGCCCAACTCCTCGACAACCTCCAAGCCGTCGGCAAAGCCGCAACAAGCTAAGCTCGGGGCGGTCTAACGATCCACCCTTGCCCCCCCACCTCCAACCAACTTCTCCACCTCCGCCAACGACGCCATCGTCGTATCTCCCGGCGTCGTCATCGCCAAGGCCCCGTGCACGCATCCATAGCTCACCGCCTTCAACGGATCGTTGAACTTCAAAAAGCCATAAATCAACCCACTCGCAAAACTATCCCCACCCCCCACGCGGTCATAAATCTCCAGAATATCCTCCCCCTGGAACTTCCGCACCGGCTCGTAAAACTCCCCCTCGTGCCACACCAAAGCAGACCACTCATTCAACGAGGCCGTCTTCGCTCCCCGCAACGTCGTCGCCGTCACCTTGAAGTTTGGAAACTCCTCCAACGCCTGCCCAATCATCCTCTTGAACGACTCCTCCGGAACCTCCGAAAGATTCTCATCCACCCCCTCCACCTCAAATCCGAGACACGCCGTAAAGTCCTCCTCATTCCCGATCATCACATCCACAGACTTCGCAATCTCCCGGTTCACCTCCTGACAACGCTCTAACCCCCCAAACGCACTCCACAACGAGGGCCGGTAATTCAAATCATAACTCACCAAAGTCCCGTGCGCCTTCGCCGCCTTCACCGCCTCAATCGCCACCTCCGGAGTCGACTCCGAAAGCCCTGCAAAAATTCCCCCGGTGTGAAACCAACGCGAACCACAACTCCCAAAAATCTCATTCCAATCAATATCCCCTGCCTTCAACTGACTCACCGCCGTATGCCCCCGGTCACTGCAACCCCGCGCCCCCCGCACCCCGAATCCACGCTCCGTAAAGTTCAACCCATTTCGCACCGTCCGGCCTAATCCATCATAATCCCGCCACTGCAAAAACCGCGTATCCAAGCCACCCTGCAAAATCAAATCCTCCACCAAACGCCCCACCGGATTATCCGCCAACGCCGTCACAATCGCCGTCCGCTCTCCAAAACAACGCCGCAACCCCCGCGACACATTATACTCACCTCCACCCTCCCAAGCCGTGAACTGCCGCGTCGTGTGCACCCGCATATCCCCCGGGTCCAAACGCAACATCACTTCCCCAAGCGAAACACAATCAAAGGCACAATCCTCGGCCGACCGAATCGTAAGCGACATAAGTTCGAAATGAGTGGAGTCGAGCTGAAAGCCAAGACCAAATCGCCTCTCCTTCCTCGCTCGGCCGAATTGTATACAATCTTTCCTCAAGGCGAACAACCCCGCTCTCGGGCGAATTCTCCTCCCCCTTTTTCCCTCCCATCCTTGAATTTTCGGACTCACCACCCCACCTTCCCCCTCCGCATGGACAAACTCGCCGAAATTATCGCCCACAAAAAGACCGAGGTCGAAGCCATCCTCCCCCGCATGTCCATGCTCAAAGCTGCCGCCCTCCAACGAAACGAATTCCGCGGCTTCCGCTCCGCCCTCGACCGCGGCCCCCACCAACTCGGCGTCATCGCCGAATTCAAAAAAGCCTCCCCCTCCGCAGGAATCATCGACCCCGATTTCGATCCCATCCGCCAAGCCGACCGCTACCTCGACGGCGGTGCCTCCTGCATGTCCATCCTCACCGACGAAAAATACTTCCAAGGCTCCCTCTCCTACCTCACCCAAATCGCCCAAAAACCCTCCTGCCCACTCCTCCGCAAAGACTTCACCATCCACGAAGTCCAAATCCACGAAGCCATCGTCGCCGGCGCCGATGCCATCCTCCTCATCGTCGCCGCCCTCAACGACGACGACCTCCACAAACTCTACGAGACCGCCCGGAGCCTTCAACTCGATGTCCTCGTCGAAGTCCACGACCTCCCCGAAATGGAACGCGCCCTCGACCTCGACCGCGTCGATCTCATCGGCATCAATAACCGCAACCTCAAGACCTTCACCACCGACCTCGCCACCACCGAACAACTCGCCGACGAAGCACCCGACGACGTCCTCCTCGTCTCCGAATCCGGCCTCAAGTCAGTGGACGACGCCCGCACCGTCCTTGAGTTCGGCGCCAACGCCATCCTCGTCGGCGAAACCCTCATGCGCTCCCACGTCCCCGCCGAGACCATTCGCGAATTCCTCAGCCTCCAACTCGACCCCATACCTGCGGCAGAATAAATGGTCGCTCAACCCGAGAAAGAACTCCGCTTCACCCGCAGCACGCAAGCCCGCCAGTTTGCCGTCCTCGGAGCCATCCTCATCGGCATCGCCGTCACCCTCTTCGCCACCGCCATCCTCGTATTCTTCGGCTACGAACCTCCCGTCGCCCTCTGGTCACCACTCATCCCCCTCCTCCCCGCCATCGCCCTCTTTTGCCTCTCTTTCCACTGTGCCAAACACGCCTACCTCATCCTCAGCCCCATCGGCGTCGAAATCTTCCCCTTCTTCAAACCATCAGAAAACTTCCGCATGATACCTTGGCCGGAAATCGCTTTCGCCGAAATCAAGGACAACACCCTCATCCTCCACCGCGATACCGGGAAGACCTCCGGGGTCATTATTTCCCTTTCACCCCTCGATCCTGCACGCCGCCAGCTCCTCAAAAAAGCCATCGATGGCCGCATGGCCGAACGCGAAAAAAACGGCTAACCTAGTAGTTATAAGCCAACTCCCGCAAAATCTTCTCGCGGCTAGTCTCCCCCTCAATTTCCACGTCCTTCAAAGCTGGCTTCGCCACTTCCGTCAACCAACTGGGTGCATCATTTCCCTGATACACTTGCGTCGAAACAAACGCCGAAGCACCCACAAAAAGCAAAGCCACATACACAAGCGAACGCCGGTAAATCTCCCGGATAGGAATCATCCGACTCACCAAAAATAAAAAAGCAGGAATCAACTGCAACCCCAGCGCGACCCCCACCAAAGTCCCCCAATCGGGCGACCCCGCACTCCACTTCAAGCGCGGAAAGACCAACAGAAACATCCCCACGCCCCCCAACGACAACATAAACTGCCAAAAGAAACAATCCACCAAAGTCGACAACCTCCTCGAGAAACCCCGCCGCACCCGTCGACGCGACGAAACCGTAGCCACCTTCCTTCGCTCCAGTGCCGACTCTTTCATCGCCTTCCATTCTCCCTGACTCAAAAAACCCCGCTCATACAGACGCGCATAACGATTAAGCGCATCCCGGCTCACATCCCTTCCCCGCCTCTTCCCCGGCTCACCAATCACGCGATAGACCCTCTGCTCGGCACCCACTGCCAAGAAAGCCTGCGATCGCGACGAACGTCTTCTTCCCATCAAATCAATCACTTGCACACTTCCTGGCGACGACGGCGAAGAGCCGCCGCACCAATCGCCAAACCACCCAACAAGACCGAACTCGGCTCCGGAACACTCGTGACCGTCGTGGCTCCGATGGTTTGCGCAATCCCCAGATTAACCGGATCTTGCGGCTCACCGTTGAAATCAATCACCGTCACCTCAGCCACTTCCCCATTCTGCTGCAAAATCACATTCTCCAAATAGTAACTCTCCAGATCCTCCACCGGATGCTGCAACACAATCGACGAAATCTCGTCCACCCCTGCCGCCGCCGCTTCGTCACGTGCCATCTGCACATGATTCTCCCCATCGCCTCGCTGCGGCGTGTTGTTGTCCGGCCCATCGCCAAAAATCGAAATCGCCTGCCGCGAACTCTCGAAACCGTTCGCTACCCCGCCAGTCTCAGTCCCAAACGCTGCCGTCGCGTAAGCCAATGCCGAACCAATTGCCGAAGCTCCCCGAAACGGGCGCGTCGCCGATCGAATAGCCGCTGCAAACTGCGCCGCCGAAGCCGCATCCGATACCTCCATCCAATCGACCCCAACGGCCTGCTGCGTATGACCCGCCCAAAAAATAAGTGAGGCCGCAACCGTCCCCAGCGAACGACTCTCCACGGCATCAAGAACATCCCCGCTTTCGAAGGAGACAGCCAAGCTGTCCATCACCGCATTATGCTCTACCCGATTCATACTGCTGGAAACATCGACCAGTATAATGAGCTCGGAATCCACCTGCACTGCGGCAGCCGGTAAATGCGTGAGCGTCAGCGCCACGCCAATCGCCCGAAGGCGGAAGGGAGTAAGTTTCATAGGTTGGAAGTAAGGGTAGCAGTTGTGTCATAATCCAGATGCCTTTATTTGTAAACTTTAAAAATAAATTAGATTTCTTAACTAATTCCGTGCTATCCTAACAACTACGAACGATTTCGTTCATTTCGGCTCCCTAAAAATTCAATGAAAATGGCGGTTTCTCTTGCCTCCAGACTCTTCTCAACCCGGCTCATCAATCGAGTCTTGGCCCGTCTCGCCTTCCTCCTTGTCGCCCTCGTTCCCCTCCTCCTCACTCAAATCGATCGCCTCCGGTCCCCTCTCGTCCCTCCTCCACCCGCCCCTCCCGCCCCCATCGTCTACCCGAAATTCGCAGGCACCGACCCCCGTCTCGTCGCATTCTGCATCACCAACATCAAAAACAATCGCGCTTTCGTCCTCTTTCGCCACGGCACCTGCGTCATGGTCCCCACCGAAGGAACCGCCATCGAAATACGCGCCGAAGCCCGCCGCCTCCTCAAAAAAACAGCCGACCCCGCCGCCAAATTCGTCTGCTCCCCCACCTCCGACAACCACCTCATCGTCTCCTACACCGAACCCGTCTTCCACCTCCGCTTCGCCGAAGACCTCGAACTCTTCCGCCACGACATCATCAACGACTACCGCCGCTTCCTCTCTCCAAAAGAAGCCGCCGAAACCAGCTACACTTGGAATCCCCCCTTCCACGCCAAAGTCGGCCTCCGCTCACGCGCCCGCCTCCTCAAAGACTCCGAAGAACTCAAAATCGCCCGCGTGATCGCCCCCCGCGTCGCCCTCAGTGCTTCCCTTGGGCTCGACGATGATTCTAACTGAGCCCCACATGGCTCCTCCCTCCCGACAATTCCAATCCGTCATCGAAACCTTTGGCGAAAACGGCTGGCAACACGAAGTCGTCGAAGGCCGCGAAGTCCTCCAAACCCAATTCGAAGCCCATCACACCCGCGTTCACCTCCACGCCCAAGTCTTCGCTCACCTCAATGCCCTCTCCATCGTCGCCGAAACCCCCCTCTCCGTCCCCCC